>JAGWGO010000017.1 GCA_028867395.1 Nitrososphaerota archaeon
ACTGATTATTTTAAAATTGGTTTTATTGAACAGTGTAGCTGTCACAATTACGTCATAATGTTTCATATAATTATGAAAATTAATAGTGGGCCCAAAGGGCTTCGATCCCTTGGCTCACCGGTTATGAGCCGGTTACTCTACCAAGCTGAGTTATGGGCCCAACGACAGAACAATTTGATATGCAGTATAAAATGGTATAGAGTTAACAGTATGCTTCGTAGCAACTGTCTAGCAAGAGATTCTGAGATGTCAAAGAATTAGAGGCAATTTGAACTAGGTCATCTTCTGGTGTAGTAGAGCGCTCAAGAACTTTTCTCCACAGCGCGGCGTGTCTGATATCTGCCTCTGCGTGAAGTCTAAAGTACTCAATTGCGTCATCATCTGCAACTCCATAGAATTTCCTCAAGCCATCAATTTTTGAGAGGCTAATCTTTGGAATTTCTTGTTCTAATGCATACATTGCTGCTGCACCGCCTTCAAATGATGTCATCAGACAAGCTAGATCAGATACTGCATGTCTAGTCTTATCAAGTCCTGGATAGTTTTTCATCTCATCTCGTGAGACGCCCAAAGAGGTTGCAAATTTTATCCATGGTTCTATGTGCTCCTGCTCTTCTGTTTTGTTTGCCAATATATTCCCGTGTAGTTCAGATGGACTCTTATCCATTATTGCGCCAACATAGGAAGGTACCGATTTGACTAGCTGAAAGTATTCTTTAGAATACCCACTTAAAGAATCAAGAGATAATTTTCCTTCATTCCACATAACATAGAATTTGTGTTTAAGTAAGCTTTGTTCTTCAATAATTTTATCGATTCTTTCAATTAGAGAAGTCATGCGATTTATCAAATTCAGCACTAAAAAAATCTTTTGAATGACTTCAAAAGGATTTTATGGATAAGAAACCGGATGCAAGTTCGGGCTCCAGTGGTGTAGACCGGTCAAGCATATCGGCCTTTCAAGCCGGGGATCCCGGGTTCAAATTCTATATGATGAAAATCCCGGCTGGAGCACCTACAAAAGCATTAATATTCATACAATTGCTTACGCACGATAGTGCAAGTTTTTGGATAGAAAAAACTTTGAGATAAATCCATTAATCAAGGACTACAAAAACTATATTGACCTGATAGATCAAGCGCTAAAAAAAGAACTAGAACTCTATTCAGCTTCCGAATTTTTTGAACCCCTTCAATATGCACTAGAGGGAGGAAAAAGAATAAGGCCGATCATACTCATCTTAGCTGCGGAAAGCGTCGGTAAATGTGATGAGAATGCTTTCACTGCAGCTTGTGCGGTCGAACTGCTACATACAGAGTCAGTAATTCATGATGACATAATTGACAACGAGATATTGAGGAGAAGAAAAGATCCGTTCCACATCAAGTATGGATACAACACAAGCATAATTACTGGAGATTTTGTTCTAGGATTGATTCTAAACATATCTTCTCGTCTTGATAATCCAAGAATCTCTAGGGAGCTTGCAAATACAGCAATGATGATGAGCGATGGTGAGATGATTGAGACAAGGTTAGAATCAAGTGAGGACATTACTTTTGATGATTATCTTAAGGTCATAGAATACAAGACTGCAACTGCATTTGAGGCCGCTACAAAGATTGGCTCGATCCTAGGTAAAGGCAACGAAGAGCAGATAATGGCGTTTGCTGAATACGGCAAGAACATGGGAATTGCCTATCAAATTCGCGATGACTTGCAGGATTGGAATAATGAAGACAAGTTGTTCAACATACTGATTAAGAAAAGTTCAGACCCAAGAGATGTTTTCAACCACATGGATATGCTACTCAATAGTTATTCGAAAAAAGCAAAGGTTGCACTTAAAAAGATTGATGACGGTCAAGCAAGAAGAAGATTAGAAAGTCTGATAGATCTTACTATGCTTAATGTACAGTAGCAAGGCTTGTCAAAGCTGGAACTGCTGATTTTGCAAATTGAATGAACGGATCTGGATATACTCCGATTCCAACCATGAAGATTATTGAGAAGATCATGACAGCTACTATTGCTCTTGGTTCTTTGACTCTTTTTTCAGATTCGCCTTCTTCAAAGTACATCTTTCGAATTATCCAACCATAATATGCAAGCGATAGTGCACTATTCAATACTCCAGCCACAGCTAGATATGGAGCCCATGGCATTACATTTCCAGCGTTTATGGCAGAGCCAAATAACATTAGTTTGCTCCAAAAGCCGTTTAGTGGTGGAACTCCTGCGAGAGCTAAAAGCGAAATGACCAGTCCAAGTGAAGTAATCGGCATTCTTTTTCCAAGGCCGCGAAGCTTGTCGATGTGAGTTATAGATAATGTCGTAACTATACCAGCTACAGCTATAAATGCAGCCGCCTTCATAACGGCGTGGTTTAGAATATGGAATAGCGCAGCTGCTATACCAATTGCCGAGAATGGGGCAATACTCAGGCCAATCAAGATGTAACCAGCATGACCAATGCTAGAATATGCCAGCATTCTTGAGAGGTTCTTCTGTTTTATGGCAGCCAAGTTACCAAATGTCATAGTGATTATTGCAATTATAGCAAGGGCAAGGGACCAGTTGAGATTAAGAGCAATTGCGCCCATTATTATTACACGAAGTGCGGCGGCAAAACCGGCCTTTTTGGTGCCTGCTGCAAGTAGCGCCGAGATTGTTGGAGGAGCACCTTCGTATGTGTCTGGAAGCCACATGTGGAAAGGAACAAGACCAATCTTGAAACCAAACCCAGCTATGAACATGCCAACTGCAAGAATGGCCAAGGGCATTAGGTCTGGACTGAGATGCGAAAATCCAGATATCACCTGTTCTAAGTTGGTCGACCCTGTGAGTCCATAGGCAAGTGAGATTCCCCAGATTATTATACCAGAAGAGAGGGCTCCAAACAAAAAGTACTTGATAGCAGCCTCATTAGAGGTTGGATCTTTTTTGAGATATCCTGCCAAGACATATGTTGGAATGCTCATCAACTCCCATGCAACAAATAACATTACAAGGTCAGTCGAGTATGCAATAAGCACCATTCCAATTGATGATAATACTATCAGAGAATAGTAAACGGCAGGATTTGCTCGCCCTCGCATGTAGCTAAACGAACCAACTGTTGTCATTATACCAACAATTAGCATTGCAATTGCAAAGAACGATCCGAACATGTCGTTTGAAAGTACGCCATTTGAAAAGACGGCTCCGGTTACAACATTTTTTGATATTATTTGATATGCGACAAAACCAATTGCTGCAATTAATGCACCAAATGCAATTCCTCCATAAAGAGAATCATTCTTCTCTTTTCTTACTACACTTATTACTGGAATAATTACACCTACAGCTCCCAGCATCAGAGTTAGAATTATTGGTGTTGAGGTAAAGTCTAGCATTTTTTTTCACCTAAATGAATAACAACAGCACCACTATCAAGATGCCAGCTCCAAAAATGTACAAGTAGGACTGGGAAATTCCTGTTTGAGTGGATTGCATTATTCTTGCTCCACCTGCCATCGTTTTTTCTGGCACCAAGTTTAATCCTTCTATGACTTTGTCTTCAAAGTAGCGATATAATCCTCTTGCAAGATATAATGGACCTACCACAAATGTCCAGTTGATTAATGCGTCAAGATACCATCTGTTAAGGAAGAACTTGTGTATAGCGTAGAAGAAGATGTTAGAGTTTACAAATTTAGCCGGGTCCGCAAACCTTCCGATGTAGAATACATATCCAAGCCCAAATCCAACTGCAAATGCAGAGAGCGAGCATATGAGTGCAATAGGATTGACTCCCTCTAAGAAACCTCCAAGTAGTTGTTGCGATTCTGTAGCTACTGCTCCTACTGAGGATTGAATTCCAAACGATGTTGACAAGTAGGCTGTGAAAATGCTATGTATCTTGCGTTCAAATGTCAAGCCCAAAATACCAACTCCAATTGTAAGCGCTGCCAAGATCCCATATGGAATCCACATTACTGGACTTGCTTCATGCACATGATATCCTTCTTTTTCCAAGCGTTCTACGTGTTTGCTCTTGTTGCCAAAGAAGACCATTCCAATCATCCTAGTGGTATAGAAGGTAGTCATTACAGCAGTGATCACCGCCATGATAAATATTGGCAAAGCCCAAGTGTTTCCTGACTGATATACAGCGCCAAAAATCGCATCCTTGCTCCAAAAGCCTGTTGTGATAAATGGAGCTCCCATCAAACCAAGACCAGCAGCCCACATGAAGACATATGTTTTTGGCATGAGTCTTCTGAGTCCGCCCATATCAGTCATAAATCTAGATCCTACTACATGCAACAGAGAGCCTGCCGCCATGAATAGTGATGCTTTGAACATTGCGTGCGAGATTAGATGGAAAAAGCCTGCAGTATAGCCATCAACGAACTGCCGCGAAAGCCCGGCAATTCCAAGTGCCATCATCATGTAACCAATCTGTGAACCCGTAGAATATGCAAGTACCTTCTTGATCTCGGTATGAACCATTCCCTGGGTTGCCAACAGAAATGCAGTGATTGCTCCAACCCATGCAACAACCTCAAAGAACTGATCCATGTTGAGTCCTGCGGCTGCTAGTGCAAAGAAGAGAGGACCTAGTCTTGCGACCAAGAATACACCGGCCTTTACCATTGTGGCTGCATGAATTAGGGCAGAAACTGAGGTAGGTCCAGTCATTGCCTCAAGCAACCATTCGTTTAATGGAAATTGCGCAGATTTTCCTATAGCACCTCCAAATAACAGAATCGCGGCCGGGATCAATAGATTTTGGGAAGACATTGCAGTTGCCCAGCTCGTATTTGCTGCTAATTCCTTGAATCCAAATGTTCCTGCAAAGGCAAAGATTAGGAACATTCCGGCTAGCATCATGATGTCTCCTACTTTGGTCATGATGAATGCCTTCATTCCAGCCTGAGTAGGAGAATAATAGTCAAGCAGGCCAAGGACTGTTCGTCCTTCTGTTCCGACATGATCTTTCTTCTTGTCTCTATACCAGAATCCTACTAGTGCGTATGATGCAAGTCCCACTCCTTCCCAACCAAAGAAGAGTTGTAGAAAATTATCCGATAATACAATTAGCTGCATAGAGCCTATGAAAAATGACATCCAGAAGAAGAACCTCATCAGGTCCTTGTCTCCTTTCATGTAGCCGAGGCTGTATACAAAGATGAGAAATGATATCCATGCAACTACGTTAGTCATCAATGCAGCAAGTGGGTCAGCCAAGACACCAGCTTTTAACCCAATTGACGATATCCACGGGATTTGATTATGAATTTCTTGATTGTGCAGTGCAATTGGGAGAAGTGTTACAGCTGAAATGGCACTTGCAAGTGCAAATGCAACTGCCACATATCCTGAAGATTTCTTCGATACTTTGGCTGCAGCAGGTATTACCAGCGCTCCAACAAAGGGCAGAATCCAGATTGCCCATACGTTTAAGGCGCTAGCACTAAAACCAAGAGAACTAAAATCCATTTTTTAAACTCCTACCAATCCTTTCATAAAAGGAATTATTTTGTTGAAGAAGATATCAGGATATATTCCAATAACAATTGTAAAGCCAGCCAATACCATCATTGGACCTGTTACATACCAGCTTGCCTCTTTGGTGTTTTCCAGATGTTCCGGGAGTTTTCCAAAGAAGACTCGTTTTATCATCCACAAAGAATATGCCATTGTAATAACGGTAGCAATCAGTCCTAGAGCAAATGAGACCATTCTAACTGTAGAGCCCTCTTGAATTGCGGTCTGTAGCACACCTGTAAACATTGTCCATTCTGACATGAACCCACCAGTTGGAGGAATGCCCATTATGGTAAGTGCTCCTATCATCGTACATGTTGCGGTAATTGGCATTTTTGGCGCCAGTCCGCCCATCTTTGTAATGCTTCTGGTACCTACCTGTAAAATGATTGCACCCACCATCATGAAGAGGATGACTTTGCCAAGACTTGTAGAGACAAAGAACATCTCAGAACCGGAAAGTCCAAGTGCAGAAGCAGAACCAATTCCAAACAAAATGTAACCCATCTGGCTTATACTAGAATAAGCAAAGAATTTTTTGATATCATCTTGAACTAGTGCCATTATGCTACCATAGAGCATGGTTGCTACTCCCCACAGGTTCAAAAACAAGGCAAAATGAGCATACTCGCCAGGCAAAAGCGTTACCAAAAGTCTGAAGAAACCGTAAGCGCCTACACCTAGCATTGCACCTGACGATAATGCGTTGAATGGTGTGGGAGCTGCCCTATACGTATGCGGTAACCAAATGTGCACGACAAATGCTGCCATCTTTACTCCAAGTCCTATGATTATTCCCACAGCAGCAAGTGCAAGAATGCGGTGTGGAATTGCATGTTCATGAATATCAGCATAGTTGAAGCTACCTGTGTTAAGACCAATTGCAAGAAAGCCTAGAAGAAGAATTACTGCTCCAACATGAGTCCAGAAGAAGAACAGTAAAGCAACTCTTCGCTTTGCTTCATATCCCCAGAATGCAATCATAAAGAATCCTGGAATTAACATGACCTCAAAGAAGACGTAAAATTCTATCAGGTTGGTTGCAAGTATGGAGCCCAGCATACCCATCGCCATAACAAGATAAAGTGCATAGTAGATTCCGATCTGATGGTTCACGTAGGCTTTGAGTGATGATGATTCTACCATTGCGGTAGGGCCATCGCCGACTATTTGCTTTTGGCTGCTCATTTTTTCTTCATATTGTGCCGTGAACTTGGCAACCATGTATGGTTTTGAAAACAAAACAACTACTGTAGAGATAACATAGATGATTATTGCAAACGGCGATGCAAGGCCATCAAGCACTAATCCAAATTCTCCAAATTGCTGGGTCCACGGATAGTGCTCTTCATACGTTCCAGATACGGATGCAAGTGTTAGTATGGCAGTACAGTAAGCCAGTATTCCAAAACTGAACCATGTTGCAGCATTAGGTCCTGATTTTTTTCCTAGATAATATGCAACAGGAGACAATAACAATGGCAGGAAGATTGCCTGGAGTAGGATGTATTGCATTATCCTTTCAGGCTCCTAAAGTCTTCAATATCAATATTCTTGTACATCCTATATGCTACAATAACAAGAGCAAGTCCAACTGCAACTTCTGCCGCTGCAATAGCAATGGAAAAGAGAGCTAGTGTCTGTCCTTGGCTGTTTGGAATAAATCTTGCAAAGGCAACTAGGTTCAGGTTTGCGGAGTTTATTATCATCTCTACTCCAAATAGCATTCTTATCGCATTTCTCTTTACAGACATGCCGTAAATCCCAATGGCTAAGAGAGCCACTGAGACTAGAACGAAATCAATCAGTCCGTTGGTCATTTGTTATATCCTCCCTTCTTGCCAGAGTCAAAGCTCCAACTACAGACGATGCCAAAATTAGTGCCATCACTATAAGAGCTGGTGAATAATAAGTAAGAAAGTCTTCACCTATTTTCTTGTAATCTACCGATGGAGAATTTGTCTCCATTGATTTCATACCAGAACCAATAATTATCATTCCGATACCAAGCATCAACGCCAGCATGAGTCCTATCCCTGCATATCTTCTTCGTTTGTCCTCAATCTTGTTGAATATCAATTCACGCCTTACAAGCATCACAGTAAACAAAATGAGAACTGCGATTGAACCAACATAAACTGAGAGCTGGAACATTGCAACAAACGGTGCATCAAGCAACAAGAAGAATCCCGCTATGCCTGACAGTGTTATCATTAGTGCTATCGAACCATAAATCAATGATCGTATCTCAAGCGCAACAATGGCGCTACCGATTGTTAAAACTGAGAGGGCTAGAAATACAGCATCAACCATGTGTGGCACCCCTGTCATCGATTTTTATTTCTACGTCTTGGGAGATCTTTGGTTTGATGGCAAGCTGAGCTGGGGTGTAAATCAAGGCAGACTTGGTAAAGGATGAAAGCTCATAATCATTTGTCATGTATAGTGCATAGAATGGGCATGCGTCTACACATAGACCACAGAATACGCATTTGCCATAATCTATCTGAGGCATTATCGCTTTCTTATTTTGTTTCCATGTTTCATTTACCTTGACCATACCAATGGCTTCCGCTATTCCCTCACATGCTACGGAGCAGAGCTGACAACCTGTACAATGTTCATGATATAATATGTGACGCCCCCTTAGTCCAGCTATTCCGACTCCAGTCTCTGGGTTAAACTGAAATCCGTCGCCTACGAATTTCAACTTCTGTTCGGGATAACGTAGTGTAAATCGCCTAATTGCAAGATGTTTTATTCCAGAATTGAGTGCCCTTATGATTCCACCAGCAGTACTCATTGAATTAATCCTCCCGGTCCCAAGACACCTGCGTATAACAATCCTAGAGCTATAAAGATGTTAATGAATGCAAGACCAATCAATTTGTACCATCCCGTGTGCAACAACATGTCTATTCTGATTCTTGGAAATACACCACGAGGCAATAGAATCAAAAGTATTACGCCTACAGTTTTTATTACAAACCACAAAGTTCCATTGAGCATGTCTTGGTCAAAAAGAGGAAGGCCAGCTATCTTTGCAGTTACTGGCCCTATAGTAATTCCGTGAGTAATAATGTCTGCAGGGAAGGCTGGCCAAACCGTCGGACCATTCCAGCCACCAAGGAATAGTACAGTGAAAAGTCCAGCAAATGCGTATAGTTTTAGATAGGTTCCAAGTTGAATAAGTCCGTACATCATACCTGAAAACTCAGTCAACCACCCAGCCACAATCTCACTTTCTGCTTCTGGAAGGTCAAATGGAATTCTTTCAAGTTCTGCAAGTATACAAATGAAAAATACTATAGCGCTGATTGGCGTAAAGACAATCCACCAGTAGTGTTGTTGTGATTCAGCAATTTGTGAGAGGTTCAGAGTTCCTGTGAGGATTACAACGCTGAGCAGAGATAGAATAAGGGGAATTTCAAATGCAATCATTTGGTGTAGTGCTCTCAGACCGCCAATGAATGTCCACTTGTTGTTTGCGGCCCAAGCAGTTAGAACCGATATTATTGGGAAGAATCCGATGGTAGCAAAGACTGCAAGTAATCCCACAGAAGGATTTGCGACAACCCAACCTCGTGCTACTGGTATGAGGGAAACAAGAGCACCAGCAGTGCCAACAAATAACAATGGACCAACCCAGAAAATTGGCTTATCGGCTTTTGCTGGAATTATGATCTCTTTTGAGATTAGTTTCAATCCGTCTCCCATAAGCTGGAGTATGCCCTCTATCTTTCCACAGTAAAGTGGCCCAACCCTGAGTTGTATTTTGGCAAGGAACTTGCGCTCAACAAAGATAGTTGCTGCTGCAAGAAGTGCCGCAAAACCAAATCCCGGAAATGCAATCACATGGAAGAATGTAGTGTGAAGCAGAGTCTTGATTATAGGCAACGTACGAGATGGATCTGCCATCCAAGTCATGGCAAGGTATGGCGTCAGCATTTGGCCATTGATAATAGGCATCTTGATGTAGAACAGCACGATGAAAACAATTGGAAGTCCGACTAATGAGAAGATGAGTAAGACCCAGAAGATTATGTCAAATAGAGAAGCAATGAATCTGCTTAACCTAAACTGCGGAGCAATTGTAGACATTTACCTGTCTGCCTCCACTGGCCAATAGTTAAGGCTCCAATAAACAGCAGGCATGTTACCCAACAACTCGCCTTTGAGCAAATATGGCATACAAATTAGATTTCGAAATGAACCTACACTTATCTTAACCCTGTAAGGCTCTGGTCTGTTATTTGAAACAACGTAATATCCAAGTGCGCCCCTTCCAGACTCTACTCTTTTGTATACCTCCTCATTGCCCCCTTTTGGATTTGGTTTTAGTTTTGTGCGTACAGAACCTGACTTTGGCATCTTCCTTATTGCATCTCTAATTATTCTGCAACTCTCAAACATCTCAAGATATGGAACATAAGAGCGCGCATAGGAATCACCTTCTTTCATAACTACAGTTTCAAAATCAAGATTCTCATAAACATCGTATGGTTCTTTCTTTCTTATGTCAAAATTCACACCGGATGCCCTTAGCACAGATCCAGTAGTACCAAGTCTTATTGCATCAGTTCTTGACAGTATACCAGTCCCCTCAGTCCTGCTTATCAAAATTGGATTTTTGTAAAAGACGGCTTGATATTCTTTCAATCTTTTTTCAAAATAGTCTACTTGTCTGAGACATCTTTCTTCGAAATTAGCTGGCAGGTCATTTCGTACTCCACCGGGTACAAGATATGCATGGGTTACACGCGCACCTGACATTGCTTCCAAAAGATCAATGAATAATTCACGATCTCCTGCAGGCCACATGAACATGGTAGAGTGACCCAAGAAAATTCCATAGATTGCAAGCCAGTAGAGTGTATAGATGCACCTATTGAGCTCTGCTGCTATTACCCGAACGTATTTTGCCCTTTCTGGTACTTCTATTCCCAGTAACTCTTCCACTGCAAGACAGTATGGATAAAGAATGTTTGACGAGTCATGAATTACAGGCCTTTCCAAGTGTGGAACATTTTGAATGTAGTTTCTATACTCTGCCATCTTTTCTTCCCCTCTATGCACATAGCCTGGATCGGGATCACATGAAACGATATAGTCTCCATCCACCTTTATGATAAGTCTCATATGGCCTGAACCTGGATGTTGTGGTCCAACGTTGAGCGTCATGATTCTGTCGTCTATTTTCTCAAGTTGGATTCCCGGAGGTAGTTGTGTTGTCATGTTATCGTCCCTTTATCTTGAAATCTTTTCTAAACGGTGGAATGTCTGCCCAGTCTTCTGGCAAAAGCAGTCTTCTGTTATCTGGATGACCTTCAAAGTATACGCCAAACATTTCAAAACATTCTCTTTCGTGAAATTCTACGCTGTAGAAAACCTCTCTTAGCGATGTCATTCTGGAACTGTCTTTTCCCGGATTTGGGATCTCTTCACGCGGAACTCTAGTTGCAAGTGTTAGGACTTGACTGGCGAGCTTTTCATCAGTGTAGGAACCAAGATGATATACAACCTCGATTTCCTTAGAATCCGGATAATCTACTCCGGATACAGACTCAGCGTGATCATATCCTAATTCATCACGTATAAAGTGAGCAACATCTAGGATGTCCTCTTTTTTTGTAGAGATACGAATTCTGCTCTCTCGCACATAGTCCACAGTTACCTTGGATCCAAACTTTGAAGCAACTTTATCAGAAATTGATTTTTCAAATGGAGGAATTGGTCTTGGTTTGACAGGAGCATCAGGAGAAAGATCGATACCTTTTTCTTCATAGAATTTTTTGGCATCCTCTTTTGACAAAGACTTGGCATTTTCAGATGATTCTGCTGTAGTCTCACTGGGTTGCCCATCCTTGTCGTTTTCTGAACTCATTATTATGCGCCTTTCATCCGTTTAATTTTTTCTTGTAGTAGCATACAACCTTGAATTAGGGTTTCAGGTCGTGGAGGACATCCTGGTACATAGATGTCAACTGGAAGAACACCATCAATACCAGGAAGCACGTTGTACGAGTCAAAATATAATCCGCCAGTAATGGCGCACGCGCCCATAGCTATCACATACTTTGGATCAGGCATTTGATCGTAAACCATTCTTAGTCTGGGAGCCATCTTTCGAGTAATCGTTCCCATTACAACAATGAGATCACACTGTCTTAGAGAGCCAAATGCTTCTATAATTCCAAATCTTTCTACATCATATCTTGGGCTTGAGGCAGCTCCAAACTCTACACTACAACAAGCAGTTTCTAGGTGTACCGGCCACAATGACCAAATCCTTCCCCAATTTATGGCCATGTCCAGAGGTTTGCCAACTGCTCTAACCAATACTTCTCCTAGTTTGCCAACTAGTACATTGGTAGCGTGAGGCGCAGTGTCTTGATTAAAGAACTCTTTTATCAATACCCTTCCCTACCTCGAAGTCTTTCAATATTTGATTTAAAAGTTACCAAACGTTTTTTCTCCCTGCCTGATACAAGGCATAGGCAAAAGCTGCAAACATTACCCCAAGAAAAGCAATAATTGGCAGAGTTGCC
Source organism: Nitrososphaerota archaeon (assembly GCA_028867395.1). Lineage (GTDB taxonomy): Archaea > Thermoproteota > Nitrososphaeria > Nitrososphaerales > Nitrosopumilaceae > Nitrosotalea. The sequence goes on from JAGWGO010000017.1 coordinate 12,082, forward strand.
TCTTTTGGTAAACCAATTATACTGCTACCCCAAGCATATAGGAAAATTGACATCACGTCGAATACAACAAACATCAGAACATAGGAATAGTACTGCATCATGAAATGTGTACGGCCTTCTTCTTTTGGCACTTGACCTGATTCCATAGGAAGAAACTTCACAGGGCTGGCGGTTTTTCTAGGTGCGATCATTCTAGAAAGAATAAGAGCCGGTCCTGTAGCTACGATTGCAAATCCAAACATTAGTAAGACTGGACTAAAACTACTCGCAGCTTCTCCTACCAAAGTAGCTAACAAGCCAATCGGAGAGTATAAAAAGGTATGCGCAACCTGCGATCATTATTTTAATTTAAAAGGAATCATCCATGAAATTTTTGGAATCGACAAGTCCTAGTTGATTGATTAGTTGAATTTTTAAAAATTCAAAAAACGGTTATTTTTGAAAATGATTGATATATGACTACACACAATCCCTCACATGGTAAACGTTGGAGACAAAGCACCACCTTTTACCTTGGTAGACACAGACCTTAAGATGCGAAGTTTAGACGAGTTCAAAGGAAAGAAAGTAGTTCTATCATTTTTTGTCGCAGCAAGTTCTCCGGTTTGCACAAAAGAAATGTGTACTTTCAGAGATAATTGGGATGAGATCTCAAAACTTGGAGCCCGGGTAATAGGCATAAGTAATGATGGTCCATTTGCCAACAAGGCATTTTCCGAAATGCATCATCTCAACTTCCCTGTACTTGGAGATTACAAAAGCCAAACAATCCGTGACTATGGAGTACTGATGCCAGATTTGCTCCATGTCAAAGGATATGATGCAGCAAAGCGGTCTGTATTCATTGTAGATGAGAAGGGAACTGTGACATACAAGTGGGTTTCCGATAATCCTTTGATTGAACCAAACTACCAAGAAATAACTAATTTTCTAAAGAAAGGAAACTAACATTTCCTAAACTTTTTCTAATTTTTAATGCTCTATTCTATCTCTGCAAGTACATCGTTTTTTGCAACTGATGCGCCTTGCTTTACTTTGATCGATTTTACAACGCCGTCTTTGTGTGATTTAATGGAGACCTGCATCTTCATGGACTCT
>JAGWGO010000233.1 GCA_028867395.1 Nitrososphaerota archaeon
CCATCTGAAGACAAGGACCAGAACAACAAGAACAACTCATAAATTTATCTCCTAATCTCTTCCAACCAATGACCATTCCACCAAAGAGTCCAAATGAGTCAAAAGCAGAGATGACTGTGAGGATGTTTCCATCTGATGCAAATCCTGCAGGAAACGTCTTTGGTGGAGAGATACTGAAGCAAATTGATCTTATTGCTGGCTTGGTATCTCAGAGGCATGCAAGAACTAATACCGTGACTGCAAGTATCGATAGGGTTAACTTTCTAAGGCCCGTCTATGTCGGAAATGCCTTGATTCTAAATGCACGGCTTAACTACGTTCACCGTTCCTCGATGGAGATAGAGATTATAGTTGAAGCCGAAGATCTTATTACTGGCAAAAAAACGCTGACAAACACTGCGTATGTAACAGCAGTGGCACTCGGCCAGAATGGAAAGACCACAGAAGTTCCTCCACTAGTTCTTGAAACAGAAGAAGACAAACGAAGATTTGCTGAGGCAGAAAAGAGAATGCTGCAAAGACTAGCGGAACGAAAGAAAAACTAGCTCTCAATAACAGCTAAATGCGCCAGGGGGGCCATTTTTGAGCACATCTTGGAACTGTTGTGCAGTGTATTGTTTTACTACGGAAAATGGAATGGCACCAAAGATGGGAGCGTCTACCGTTGTAGTTATAGTAGCAAGCGTGGGGTCAAACGTTGCATTATCTTGCTTTAGCTTCATTACTGTATCTGTGTTTAATGCAAAGACGCCATCAAGTGTGGACATTGTCTTTGGTGATATCATGTTGCCTTGGATCTGGGCCTGTTCTATCAATTCTGAATTGTAAAATGCGCTAATCTCGTACTTGTTAAAAGTTGCAGGAAAGAACGAAGGGTTGCACACATCTGCCTCTATGTGAATCTCGGTGGGTGAGATTTGATATTGATTACCATAATGTGGTCTGAACTCTAGCATGCTGACAGAATAGACATCAAGTCCTACGTAAGCTATCACTATTGCAGCAATCACAGATGCTATTATTGCAACTTTTTTCCTTGAAGGTGAGTTTCTAGTCTCATGTATAGCCTGTTCATCAGAAATTCCCTCAGTCTTTGGCAAATCAAGAGATTCTGGTTCAGTTCCATCTTTTGATTCAGGCTCGGGTTGGGGTAATTCCTTTGTTAATTCTTGTAAATAGTCTTGATCAGATATTTCAAGGGGCTTGCCTTGAGTTAAGGTATCTAGGATCTGTTGTAACCTTTGAGGGTCTCCTTTTTTAGAATCAATTAGCGATTTGACTTTGCTGATTGTGTCGTCTGACATCGCGTTGAAAGAAGATCCACTCAATTTAAAGGAATGTTTCTAATCTACAACTTTTAATTCTAGAAATTTTGTAATACAACATGCCAAAGATCAAGGTTGAAAAAACAATCAAGGCAGACAGAGAAAAGATCTTCAATATGGTTACAGACTTTGAGAGCCTGCCAAACAAATTTCCGCAGTTTTTCAAATCGGTAAAAGTAATTTCAAGGGAAGGCAATACTGTAACTACCGAAGATCACGCAATAATGGCTGGAAGGGAAGTGCATCAGACAGCAAAACACATACTGACCCCGCCAGAGATAGATGAGGTTCATCTACTTTCAGGAGATGCAAAGGACAGCCATATAGTTACAACATATTCCACAATTCCTGAGGGAACAAAGGTTACAGTGGAAGGAGACTTTAAGCTGGCAGGAAAACTAAAGCTTGTGGGATTCATGGCAAAAGGAAAGATTGAGAAAGGCGTCGAGGAAGTAATTGACCAGTTTGGCAAAGTTGCAGAAAACTCCTAACATTATCATCACATGATCAAAATACACTAAATGCAACAAATCCATAAAGTGTTAAACCTAACAGCAAATTCTTCAGTGGATATTCACACTGTAAGAAAAAATTAGTGCGAATCTTGTAGGATTAAAAGTGCGGAGACCTGAACTGTTAGTTCAAACCCCGTAGTGGGCCTTTTATCTTTTCTACACACCTTTTTTTTTACAATCCAACAAAGATTCCACATGAAAATAGAAGACGCAAGCATCTCCAACGCAGAAAAGATATTGGAATTGCAAAAGGAATCTTATAAAAACGAGGCATATGCAGTGCAGTAGACAACATGGCAATACTATCTATTACTTGTTCCCGATTATTTTTGGAAATGAAATTTTCTCGAAACTAACACTACGCAGATAATTGATATGGCAGATACAAAGCCAGCAAGAGAGCCAAATTCTGGCGTTGCTTGAATGCCCGTTATTTCTACCTGGTTAGTGCCGTTGGGAGTTACAACAGTTATGACTCTGTCATTTCCAAAGGCCGTGGATGTAGCAGTCTTTTTCAATACCATCAACAAAAACTAAGATTTTTTAGTTATTTGACGAGAACAAATTACTATCAAAACCTATGGAAAGCTCATCGTTTGTTAGGATGTTATCAAGTGTGATTGGCAATGCATTCTTGTTGGGCTCTATTGAGATGTGTGATATCTTGCCTACATAATCCATATTGGATATATCTGGATTGGACGTATTCAGATTGTGCA
>JAGWGO010000234.1 GCA_028867395.1 Nitrososphaerota archaeon
TTAAGAAAAGAAGCAAAGCAAACCCGTAATGACTTCATACTCATACTTTATCATCATGTCTTGTTGTTGCACTCTGCTTTTCAGAATTGATACTTTACAGGAGACTTAAATGGTAAATTTTACTTTCTAATTCATTGGCAAAAAGAACAATAAAAAAGATCCTAGTTCCAATGGATGGCTCTAAGGGCTCTTTTCGGGCACTGGATGAATCAATATATCTGGCAAGGGAGGTTGGTGCCCAGATAACTGGACTCTATGTTCTGCATGTTGCATATGATAATCCAGACCTAATTTCTGTCCCAGAGACTCAAAACCGTCTAAAAAAGGTCGAAAAATTTCTTGAAAACGCAGAAAATCAAGTCCTAAAAAACAAAATCATTTTCAAGAAAGAGACCTTGTTTGGGCATGAATCAAAAAAGATTATTGATTTTGCTCAGAAAGAAAAATTTGACCTCATAGTAATAGGGTCGAGAGGACTGAGTCCGATAAAGAGAATGATACTTGGCAGTGTTGCAAATTCTGTTGTCAACAAGTCAAAAATTCCGGTACTTGTTGTAAAATGATAAAAACATCTGAGTAACAATATGTCACTGTGAGCGTTTATAGAATTTGCCTACGAGGTAAACCTTGAGCGGATCATTGACAAGAAATGATGCAACAAGTGAATAAACAATTATTGCAAGCAACGGAATATATCCTAGCGGGGCAAGCTCCAAGAAACCTAGTAATGAAATTGCAGCCACGATCGAGATCTCAGTTACAGTTGTAATGAGAAGAACATTACTTGGTCTTGACTTCCAAAAACGGCCACGTTCACGAACTATCATCAAACTAAAGAGTGACTCGATGACAAGATATGCAAAAGTAAACGTGTATAGTCGGTTGGTGTTACTTAGCTCAAAATAGGTCATGCCTGCAATGGTCAGCACCACGCCCTCGATTATGGCAAGTGTTGCAAGTGGTACTCCAACTTTGAATAGCCATGAAGTATCAAGCGATGTTGGTCTCTTTGAATATCTGACATTGTCTGTAGATATTGACATGGTAGCAAAATCACCAAAAAATATGAACAACACCATCGCAAATACTGAGGTTACAAGACTATGAGTAAGAAATAACATGATTATGATATATCCTACAACGAAAGTCTTTTTGGTTACCATGTTGAGCACCCAGCTGAATATTCTCTGGTAAATTGCCCTGCCAGTCTTGATGATGGCAAGTATGCCTCCAAGACCCTCCGTTACAAGTACTGCACTTGCAGCATCCTTTGCGATATCAGTTGCGTTTCTAACTGCTATTCCTACCTCTGCCTGCTTCAGTGCTGGTGCATCATTGACTCCGTCGCCAGTCATTCCAACGATGTGGCTTCTACTCTGGAGGGCCTTAACTATGGTGTACTTGTCTTGAGGGTAAATCTCTGCCATGCCGCTGCTTTGCTCTATCATGGAGCCCAAGTTTTGATTCTGTGCATCTCGAGCATCAGGCATTCTGAACATGTTGTCGCCAAGGCCTATCTGGGGTGCAATGTTCTTTGCTATTGGAAGTGCATCTCCAGTAAGCATCTTCACAGATACGCCAAAGTCATTGAGTTGCAGTACCGTCTCGCGAGAGTCTTGTCTTATCCTGTCAGCCAAGCCTGCAAGACCAACTAGTTCAGGTCTCCCCTCATGACTTTCTTTGGCAACAGCTATTACCCTCAATCCTTTAGAAGAGAGAGCCTCTGCCTCCTTGCCCAAAGATGCGGTATCCTCGTCTGTCATCTTGCAGTAGGAGCAGATAGCTTTGAACGAACCTTTCCTTACGTGGAGTTTTTCATCAGACTTTAGAACTTTAGATCCCGTCATCCTAGTCTGCGGATCAAATGGCACAAATTCTGTCTGGGAATAACCATCCAGTGGGATGCGGGCCTCTCTTGCTGCGGCTAGAAATGCTAGGTCTATTGGATCCTGATTTGCCTCGTTTGAGGCAAGTGCGCCGTAAAGTAGGACATCGTTTTTTCCAAATATGCCAGCAGGTAACTCATCTTCCACAAAGAGCTTATTCATGGTCATTGTCCCAGTCTTGTCTACACAGATAACATCCATTGCAGCTGCATCCTCACTTGAGCTAAGCCTTGTAACCAGAACTCCCTTTTTTGCAAGGACCGAAGCGCCAAGTGCCATGTTCAAAGTGAACATAGTTGGCATCGCTGCAGGCACGGCTGTAACCAAAAGTACTGCAGCAAGAGGCAACAATATCGCAAGCTGGAAACCTGTCAAAAGTGCGTAGACAAAAGCAATTAGAAGAGATACAATAACTATCATGGCGAGCCTGCGGGCAACTCTGACGGTAACCGCTTCCATATGCAATTTTGGCTTTGCCAAATCAACCAGCTCGACTGTTTTACCGAAATAGGTTCTAGTTCCCGTGGCGGTGACTAATCCAGTCACCTCGCCACGCTTTACAGCAGAACCAGAGTAGGCGGATTCTCCACTTGACTTTTCCACCGTAACTGATTCACCTGTGAGTACTGATTGATCTATATCCACGTTTCCGCTGACAATGTTGAT
>JAGWGO010000235.1 GCA_028867395.1 Nitrososphaerota archaeon
CCTGAATCATTCTTTATAACAAGAAATATGATATACGCTGTTCTCTTGAAATGAAATGTGATGATAATCGATTGCGCAAATGATAGTGAATTAGCAGCAGAGCTAGGAACTTATTTAAAAAATCACTACATTGATGTAAGGATAGGAGATGCGTCGGTGATAACAACGGAGTCAAATTTGGAAGAAATAATTAAATCTTTTCTAGAGGAAACAAAGAGATCAGGATACAGTTTACGCAAAATAGATCCTACAAATATCCTGCTGGCAAAAGAGGTACCAATTGAGAACTTTGGATTTTTTAGATGTGAGATGTGCGGATATGTAGTATCAAACGAGGAGGAATTGCTTACTCATAGGAGAGCCCATGGTATTCAACTGTTATAGCAGATTCTATCTACAAACCCGATGTTGTGTTTTGCTGGTGTCATCATGATTCCAAAAAGAAAAAGATTGTTAAAGATTATCATAATGCTTTCAATAATTTGGTTTGCAATTGTCATACCAGTACCATTTCTTTTGATTTATCCAGGCATGCTTGACTCGGTGGAATATCAGACATATCTCGTAATAGCAATATTGGTGTCTATTCCATTAATAGTACGAGGCATAATTTGGACCTTGAAACCACCAGTCGCGAATACCGGATAGGGTACCTTTTTCGTCATCATGATACCCTGTTCAACTGCTTCAAAAGATTTTGGAGCGCCATATGTGGCAACGAGGATTTTCGTGAATTTTCCAATTTGGGTAATATAAGATCTATACCAAATCATTAAAGCAGTCTTGAATTTCAATATTGAAAATAGTCTCTCCTCTTTAAATTATAGTTTTGTTGCTTTCATATTATGAAAATAAAAAAAATATTGGTTCCACTTGACGGTTCTGAAAACTCACTCAAATCATTGAGACAAGCAGTAGATTTGGCAAGTCAATTCAGCGCATCAGTTATTGCCTTGCATGTAGTGACAGATATGAGTGCTTTTGCCGCAGTACATCCCCTAGTAATTAGTGAGAGCAAATGGCCAGGATATGTCAAGGATATTATGAGTGATGCAAGAAAGACTGCTAGTCAGAATAAGGTCTCTTACCAAGAGATTGTCATAGGAGGAAAGGCTACAGGTTACGATATTGTGACGTTTGCTGATAGCAAGAGTAATGCTATTGACCTGATAGTGATGGCACGAAGAGGGTCAATCCTTCCAAGAGAGGCATTTCCTGGCAGTACAGCAAACTTCGTAATACACAAGTCAAAGACCCCTGTTTTACTTGTAAGGTAAAATCAAGGAATACCAAATTAGTTTTGATAATCTTTTCTTTAATTTCAAAACGATCAACTAAAAACTATCAATTTCAAGATCTATCTCATCTTTTATCCACTTGAATAAAAAAATGACTTTAATCTTGATGCTAGTTACCAGGATTTGTTCAGTGGATGGGGTTGGTCAATTTAAATCAAGTTACAATGATTATTCCTTTCATCCAAGGATGTAGCGTACAAAAGTAATTGTACTTTCCTTCATTGTAAAAGTCATGCTGCCAATATGTATGGGGTTGAATCAGGCGAGAATCAAATGTACCATTCAAGTCAGTTACCGTATGGACCACCGTATCGTCATTTGACCAAGTTACGGTGGTTCCAGTAGTTATCTGGATTATTCTCGGAGAATAAGTCTCGGTAGCGTTGATCATCCATGCATTTTTCACTATTGAAACTTGATTTGTCTTAACTATCGGATAGGCGTAATGGCCAGTTGATGTTTGCGGAATTGAAAATTGCTTTACCAAGTTTTGCATAAAGCGTGGGTCTTGAACCATCATCCAAGGTCCCATGTACTGTTGTTGGAACTGGGAATTTTTTAGCATGGCACTCATCCACTGATTCATAAATTGTGGGCTTTGTATAATGTCGTTCATCCATTCGTTCATGGCTTGTGGATTTGACATCATGTAATTCATCCACATTCCTCTAAACTGAGGATTTCCTTGAAACAACTGGTTGGCAACTTGAGGATTCTGCATCATCATGTAGACAGAAGGAACTGATGTAAAGATCATATAGCCTGTAAGTAAACCGCCAAAAAATACACCTATAGTAATTCCAATCCACACGTATTGACTTGTCATCAAGATTTAGCCGCGTTTATTGATATTAAATAATGAATAGTAATCTCAAGTTTGATAATCTGATTCCGCCTTTTTATTTATGATGTGGCAATATTTTGACTATGCCGGTACAAGTAGAAGATATAATGAAGAAACAGATCATTTCAATTGATTCATCACTGGCTATACGAGATGCTGCAAAAATGATGGCAGACTCGAAAGTAGGCTGCTTGGTTGTTATTGATAAAAACAAACCTGTAGGTATACTTACTGAAAGAGATTTCGTAACCAAGGTTACCGTGCTTGAAAAATCGCCAGATACGCCTGCGATAGAAATAATGTCCTTGCCTCTGATATCAATAAACCCCAAAGAGACAGTAGAAAAATTGGCAGACCTGATGAAGGAGAAAAAGATTCACAAGGTTCCTGTAGTCGATGGGGACTGGCT
>JAGWGO010000236.1 GCA_028867395.1 Nitrososphaerota archaeon
TTGCCAAGGTCCTCAAGTGGTTTCTTGAGTATGCTCTTTGCATACAACTCAAGTATTCTTGTTACGTCCTGTGCTGATGATATGCCAAGTGAGGGGTCGTCAAGCAGTACAAAGAGGATGTCTTGCGGCCTTTGCTTCAAAAGAAGATTTTCAATCAATTGGTACACTAGGGTTGTCTTGCCAACCTGGCGGGGGCCAATGAGGGCAAGGATCTTGTCGTCGTCGAGCTTCCCAAATATCTTGTAATAGTCCTGTCTCCTAAACGGTTTGAGTCTGGATTCGGGGATTGATTTCCCAAGCCACCATGGATTGTACTGGTAGAGTGCTCTTAGGATATCTTCTTCATTGAACCCTGTTGATGTGCCTTGTCGAGGCATTGTCAGAGTTTGTCGTTTCTATTATTAAAATGTGACCAATATGATGGTGACTTGTTTATATACATGCATCTAGCATGCTGGAAAATTCAGCACCTTATAAGAAATCGCATTCTCTAATGATGAGCATTCCAAGACAAAGAGAAGTCGCAAACTCTCCTGAGAGGTGTTCGAACATAGAAGCAATGAAAGAGAATGCGACAATATCCAGAAGCAATTTGGCGTGTAGCAACAGTATCAGAGAGTTATCTAAGACGTTTTGCATCTCACTCAAACCAAGCATCCAGACCATCTGAGACTAAATCCTTTGAGCTTGCAGTCGATTCAAGATGCCACAGTACTAGCTGCCTGTCAGGTAAGATCAATCTCCGGCAAACTACAAAAAAGGATACCAATCAGGAGGCCGGTCTCTAGATGGCACTTGAATACGAAGAGTGCGAGTGCGGCCATCCGCTAATTGTAGATTATGATAAAGCTGAGAGAGGATGTGCAAGGTGCGGCAAGGTCTTTCCACTGCTAGTGCAGGAGCAGGGGCCGCCTGACAGGTTTGATAAGTATGGCAAGAGCATAGGTTACGAAAAAATAGCAGAGATTGGAACTATAACTGGAAAGAAGAAGCTTGAATCTCTCCATCTCGAACACCTGAAACCGTTTCACTATTCTGATGCACGGCTTGAAGATATCATACGGACTGCCAAAAGAAGATCGGAAAAATGGATGCCGCTTCAGGACAGGGAGTTTACCGAGACGGTTCTTTCAGTGATAGAAAAAAGGATTCGCGTCATTTATAGCGACCTCAACCAAGATGCCGAGAAGGACGCAGCCAGGGCTGGAGTAGAGCATAGGCCAATCTATCCTCCAAAGGTACTTGTTGATGCGATACTGAGGCAGGTCTTTCGGTTTGTGAGGATGCCATATTCACATCGGAAGAAGAAAGCAAGGCCAGGGCATGAGGAGGAGATGGGAGATTTTGAGAAAAAATATTGGAAGAGGGAAGGGAAAACAAGGAGGGGGAGAAAGAAGGGCACAGCCTTTACCAGTTACGATCTGTGGGAGTATTGGGGAAGTTGTCGTAGATGCGGAGCAGGACTAGAAAAAGGCCAGTCTGTAGCAGACCACATGAAAAAACATCATCCAGACCGGACAATCCAGTCAGGATACAACTGGTTTTCGAAAAAAATTGCAGGTAAGCGCACCGATGATGTTTCAGAATGTCCAAAATGTAAAAAACAAGGCTCGCTTTACAGGCGAAGCGACGGGTATTATATTTTCCAGCATGACGACTCGAGCCAGCACTATATAGCAAAAGACATGGCAGGGATGGTAATTGAGAAGGCCAGGTACAAGGATGACCAGAGTATTGAACTAAAATTGTAAAACCCATCAATGATACGCTGGTTTTATCTTTGTCTGATCATATTTATCTAAAACTGGAGTTTTAGCGAAATAATGAAGTTAAATGACATATGATTACCTTATTGAGATTAGACCAATTATAGAAAAATACAGGTTAAAGGGTAAAATCAAGTCGTTAAAACACAAGCTTGAGTTGAGAAAAACAACCCGGGTTCCACATCTAACCCTCGTTTACAATTTCATTCCAAAGATCTCTAGCTACAAAATTGCCGAATTGATAAAAGACATTGCATCTGGCTATGAAGAGCTGCGTTATTCCTATTGCGATTTGGAACTAAAAAAGGGAGATAGAGGACACAACTTGGTATTCAAAATAGAGCCAAGTAAGGAACTAAGAGAGTTTCGCTATGAATTATATCAAAAACTAAAAAACTCCATAATCGAAAATCCAAGAGTCAAGAAATTTAATACCGCATCTAAAGATGATTTCTGGTTCCATGCGGCGATTGCTATTCATCAGGATCCAAAGAAAGCAGAAAAAATTGACGATTTTATTGAAAGGAAGGAGAGCTTTTTCGATAGGATTTTTAGTATTTTTAAAGACAGTCAAGACAAACATGATTCTCGTACACGTAGATCACTGGTTTACCCCACTGAAGTTGGCAGAATTCCCATCTTAAGACATGGTAAGATAGCATACGAATATGACAAATTCCTAAACAAAATTCTCAAAAGAGATGACGCTCTATCAGGATACCATAGAAGATCTACGTTAGAGGCTTATAGAAAAAAGAAACATATTGA
>JAGWGO010000018.1 GCA_028867395.1 Nitrososphaerota archaeon
ATGTCGTTATACATGTTATTGCAGTTCACGACGTTTTTTAATTAATAAGATATATGACACATGGTTCGAAATGAAAAAAATTTGTAATAAATTTTTATGTGAGATTTATGTCAAAACAGATAGTGTAATTTATAGAATTGTGCTAGAGATCTGCAAAATTAAATAATTACAATATTGAAAATGAAGATCTATGAAACATCTGTAGATTATTGAATCAATATAGATCATGGTTATCTGTAGCAACAGAACAAAAATGAGGTTGGGCACAATTTCGACTGTTTGCAATAAGATTTACCTGGTTAACTAGGATGGGGCATGTCTGAATTATCATTAGAGCTAAAGCCAGAAGGGAACCAGACAAAGATTTTGCACTATCTTGAGAGAAATCCAAGCAGCCACCTACGTAAGATGAAATCTGATTTGGGGTTGGCTCTGGGAACCTTAAGGTATCACTTAGATTCCTTAGAAAAACAGGGTAAGATAGCATCTGAAAGAAATGAATCGTTTAGATATTTCTTCCTAATTTCAAAATACAGTGAGTACGAAAAGAACGTATTGAGGGCACTGTATCACAAGAATACACGTAGGATATTGATGTTTATACTGGAGAGAAAGAATCCTACGCTAAAGGACATTGTGAGAAAAATCGACATTTCATATGCCTCAGTGAGGTGGCATGTTGACAGACTATCTGATCTAGGAGTAGTATTTGAGTTCAGAGACGGAAGATATAGGCGATATCAAATCTCAACCGACATAGAAGTTGTTGTAAAATTTCTTAAAGAATATTATGCTGATGAGTGGAATACCTGGTCCAATAACTTGGTAAGTAAGTACCTATCTCTTTCAAGCGAAGTATAGCTTTATTGTATCACTTCAAGTATGAACGAATGATTCTCAAGTTATCAATGCAGTCATCTACGTTTAGATAGGTTATTGCAAGTCGCGCCTGAATTTTAAGAAGATCTTCACTTAGCTCATCAGTTTGTTTCAAATAGAGCAGGTGGACCTTTAGTGTAGGTAAGAAATTGACTTTGAACAAGTTGAAGAGAGTGTGTACACCTTGGATCTGAGCTGAATTATCCTTTGATAGGCTCTTCATAAGAGGAACTAATTCCTCATTTGTATTCTTTAATAGGATCAATTCTTTTTTTATTTCTTCGTATGTACATCCGTGTTGTTCGTAATCATGTAATTTCTCATAGCAAGTCAGAACCTTGTTTATGTTTGATAAGATTTTTTCTACTATTATTTTCATATATTATCTATTCCATGAGTTAATTGAGATCTAATCACAATATTTTCTTATAGAGTATGTTGGGAGACATTTTGAATTAAATCTTAATTAATTTTAAGAGGAAGAGATAATCATAGTAAACTATGTACAACAACTATACTTATCTCCTCCTATGAAATATTCTTAGGCCAAGAATATTAGATTTGAGGACCGAACATATCAACCTCAGAAATTCTTTCAAGTATGCAGAGAATCTTTAATTTCTAGATTTGTGCTATAGATCTTCTAGACAAGCTGTCGCGAAAAGGCACGTATGATTAAAAAAGAATAAGATGAGATCTGCTGGGTTGATGGTAACGAGTTTGTTCCAGTATAGAACTCTGCAGAAATAGTTTGCACGGTTATGCTATCTGCAGCGGCAAATGTTAGATCCAATGCAAGTGAGATAAAGATTACCGAGGTCACTGATGCAATGATCTGCTTTATCGTTAGGTTCCAATCATAAACATCATATTTTTCCTTGTAGAACATGGATCTCATAAAAACAAATAGTCTATGAAAAAAATTTGAAAATACATATCTTATGGTTGGTTTATAATTATATCATTATTCTGCTAATGAAGCATTGGCAGAAACAAGACTATGTCTGGCTTGAGAGAAACACCGCAAGTGAAATCTCTCAATTGTCCTTTTTCCGCATTTCATACAGATTTGTTGTATAGGTCTTTTACATTCGGAACATTGAGAGAAACCAATTAGTTCTTCACCACAAGTTCTACAGGTTTGGTCTGGCATCAATTTATCACTAGCATATAGAAGTATGGGATCAAACTTTAACTGAGTGCAAATAGTTGTTATAGCCTCTATATTCAAATGATTTGTCCCTAGAAACTATAATTTACATTATTGATTTAATTTAAAAAAGAAAAAGAAGATTTTTGTCTGCCTATGCTCCACCAGTGTAGTTGAATAGCTGTTGTCCCTTAAATTTGAACATGGTTAGGCCGTTCACATCGTTTTGTACTACATTGTCTGGAAGCGGTACATACCACAGTGCTCTTGAAAATGCCTGTCCATCGTGGATCATCCACCAAATCAAATGAACCAGAACTCCTGCCTTGTCTGGAGTCATAGATTTCAGTTTGCTAAGGTCGGAATATGCAACAATGTATGTAAATGACGCTAGCGGATAGGAATTAGGTCCTGGTTCATTTACTATGGAAACATTGTGCCAGTCTCCGTTTGATGGAGGTAAGTTGGCTGCGTGCGATGCTGCAGCAAGAGTGGTGTCTATTGTTGGTAGCACCCAGTTGTTACCGTCAGCATTTTGAACAGCTGCGTATGTCATCTTATTTTGCATTGCGTAAGCCAATTCTACATATCCTATTGAATACGGTGTCAGTAGTACGTAATGTGCAACACCTGCATTATTTGGCGCACCTATTCCTGCTCTCCAAGGAACTGTCTTTCCAAAGCCAATATCGTGCTTCCACTGTGGACTCACTGTGGATAGATATTGTGTAAAGGCAAATGTTGTTCCAGAGCCATCAGAACGATGAACGACTGTTATCCTTGCATGTGGAAGATAAATTCCTGGGTTGTTGCCAGCTATTGCTGGATCGTCCCAATAAATTATCTTGCCCTCAAAGATATTTGCAATTGTTGGTCCTGTTATTTTGAGTCCAGTCTTTACACCGTACAAATTATACGATACTGTGATGGCACCTATTGATTCAGGAAATGTAAGAGCGCCTGGCGCTGCTTTCATCTCACTAGGAAACAATGGTGCATCTGTGGCCCCAAAGTCTACTGTTTGTTTGGTGAATTGGTTAATGCCTGCTCCGCTCCCAATTGATGCATAGTTCAACTTTACATTTGGATAGAATGCGTTATATTCTACTCTCCATTTGTCCATCAACGGAAAGACAAATGATGAGCCTGCACCTACAATGTTAAAGTTCTCACCACTCGGCGGTGGTGTTGGCGAACTATCTGCATGGGCAAACATTGTCGTTGTTGGCATAATTAGGATCAGCGTCAAAGCTAAACCTAAGATTATTTTTTTTGCCATAAGCTTATGGTGATTCTCTGGTTATTTCTAAGTGATCGGTATAGAACACGTAGTAAGCTGTATGTTACACCCACAACATAGAGAATTATTGAAAATCATACTAAACATAAATCTATATAGAATTTACTTTATGAAATTTGAGATCTAGACAGAATACAAGATTGTACTTTTATTTAAAAAATAAAAAATTAAAGAGGTGTTTAGAGCTTTGGTGTGATTCTAAGCCCAGTCTTTGCTGATACTGCAATTATAGAAACAATTGCAATTGCAAGTACTAGAGCTGCGATAGGACCAAATTCTGGAACTGCACTACCACCAAACTGTATTTCTGATATTGCTTGATCATCTGCTGTGGCCATCGCACTAGGCAAAGGAACGTACAACAAAGGAGAAGCATATTGTTGCCCATCATGGATAATCCAAGTTAGGAAGTTTTTCACTTCCTGTGACTTGTCCTGAGTTTCCCCACTTATTTGACTCATATCCTTATAGACGAAGATATATGTCAAGGTCGATATTGGGTAGGAATTACTACCTGGCTGATTTACTATCGATACCTTACTCCAGTCTCCATCTGGTGCTGGGAGACTTGTTGCCGCAGCCGCTGCATCAGCAGCTACTGAAGCTATTGTAGGTTCAACAAACGCACTACCATCTGCATTTTGGACAAATGCATATGTCATATTGTTCTGATAGGCGTATGCAAGTTCCACGTATCCACATGCATATGGAGTACTTTTCACTATGCCTGCTACACCAGCATTTCCTTGAGCACCTGTACCGACAGGCCATGGAACTACCTTACCTTGACCTACTGCTGTCTTCCATTGAGGAGAGACTTTGGACAGATAGTCTGTAAATGCATAAGTTGTTCCTGATCCATCTGCACGGTGAGCTATTAGGATCTTCTGAGCAGGTAGGTTCATTCCAGGATTCAGGTTCGCAATAGCGGGATCATTCCACATGGTGATATTGCCCATAAATATCTGAGCAATTACAGGACCTGTTAGTTTCATCCCCTTGTCAATTCCAGGAAGATTATAGGAAATTGTTATTCCGCCAATTGATTCTGGAATGGTCACTGTTCCTGGTGCTGCAGCCTGTTCAGATGGTTGTAGTGGTGCATCTGATGCTGCAAAGTCGACAGTCTTTTGAGTCAGTAGCTTGATGCCTGCTCCGCTTCCGATGGATTGATAGTTTAGTTTTATGTTAGAATGCAGATTGTTGTATTGCACTCTCCATGTATCCATCAGTGGGAAGATAAAGGTCGATCCAGCTCCTGTTAAGGTATATGACTGACTGGTTTGAGCACTTGCGTACAGTATTGTTGATGGTACTATTAGCAACAGCATGAAAGCCATTGCCAAGAAAGTCTTTTTCATCAATGTTACGACTTTGTATAGTTATTTACGTATGCCCGGGATAGTTTATGTAAACATCCATAAGATATTGTAACTATATAGATCCGAATTAATTAAGAAAAAATTTCAGTCTAGTGAAAGCGTCTCTGCCCTGTTACAATATAGTTTACTGATTCTCCCATGAACGCTGCATGATCTGCTATTCTTTCGAGATATCTGAGAACCAAAGCATCTGCTAATGCACATTTTATGCTATTTGAGTTAATCAACATTGGAAGGTGTTTGTTGTAATACTTGTCTACCAAGTCTTCATCAGTTCTAAGTTGTTTTGCTTTTTCCAAGTCTAAAGTTGCAAAGCACTGTATTGCCATGTTTATCATATGTTTTATTTCTCCTGAAAGAGTGTAGATAACCTCGTTTTTGCATTCTGATAGGTCACCAAACATATCTCTTACTGCAGTAATATCATATGCATAGCGCCCAAATCTTGTAAAGCCGTAGGAAACCTCGATGCATGATCTAATCAGTCTAAAATCACTTGCAACGGGCTGATAACGTAAGATCATATCGAAAGTAAGATCCCCTACCTCATCATAGAGACTCATTATTTCCTGAGAAAGTTTGTGTGCTTCATGGCGCACGTTTTTTCCTTCGAGGTAAGAGTCAAGGGCCAAGTTTATCGATTGAAGGGCAAGTGAGCCCATTTTTTCCATCAGATATGATAGTTTTTGCAGGTGGGGATCAATTAGACGGGTCAACTAGCCAAACTGCCCCTGAACATACTTGGCTGTGATCTCATTTCTTGGATTCTCGAAGATTTGCTTGGTCTCCCCAAACTCAACCAAATCTCCAAGATACATGAAACCAGTATAGTCAGATACCCTCACAGCCTGTTGCATGTTATGGGTTACTATTATTATGGTGTATTCTTTTTTCAGTTCATTTATCATTTCTTCAATCTTTTGAGTGGCAATAGGATCAAGCGCAGATGCGGGCTCGTCCATCAAAAGAACCTCCGGTTGTATGGCAAGTGCACGAGCTATGCATAGACGTTGTTGTTGTCCTCCTGAAAGGCTCATTCCTGGTTTCTTCAGATCGTGCTTTACCTCATCCCAGAGATATACCATTTCAAGACAGCCTTGTACTATTTGTTCTATGATATGTTTGTCTCGCACACCGTTTAGCTTTAGCCCTGCAGCAACGTTATCATAAATTGACATTGTAGGAAATGGATTTGGTTTTTGGAAGACCATTCCTATTTTTCTTCTGTGAATGATAGCGTCTTCGCGATTTGAATAAAGATCCTGGCCGTCCAATAGAACTCTTCCTACTACTTTTGCACCCTTTGAGAGTTCATGCATTCTGTTAAGACAACGTAGAAGTGTGGTCTTTCCACAGCCAGAAGGTCCTATTAATGCAGTAACTGCCTTTTCCCTGAATTTCATGCTTACGTTCTTTACAGCTTCAATGCCATTATAGGTGGCAACAATATTTTCTGCGATTAGCTTGTATCGAGGTTCTTCTGATGACTTGAATGCAATTGGAGTTTTTGTGAGTGTTTCCATTTTATACACCTGCTGTGATTCTAAATCTGCTACCTCCACCACGTTTTCTCAAGAAAAGGTATCTTACACCGATATTAAGTGTGAGTACTATCAATATTAGAACAAGTGCTGCTCCCCAACCTTGGGCGGTTGCAGTATCATATGGAAGTAATGATAGTCTCCAAATCCTGAGAGGTAATGCATCCATTGGTTGATCAAAACCTGTGAAAAAGTCACTGCTGCCAAGTATTGTAAAAATCAAGGGAGCTGTTTCGCCTCCTATTCTTGCTATTGATAACATAATTCCTGTAATCAAACCACTTTTAGCGCTTGATAGTAGAATTCTAAATATTACTGTCCATCTCTTTATTCCAAGAGCATATCCTGCTTCTCTAATCGTGACAGGAACAAGTTTTAGTGATTCCTCAGTCGTCCTCGTTATGATAGGTAGCATGATAATTGAGAGTGCAAATGTTCCTGCGAGAATTGAAAAGTAACCAAGTGTAAGGACTATTACAGCAAAGGAAAAAAGCCCTATTACAATAGTAGGAAACTCTGCCAGAACATCATTAAAGAATCTTATCGTATTGCCAAATCTATTGTTGCCATATTCTGATAGAAATATTCCGCCCAAGACTCCTATTGGAACTCCAATCAAGCTTGACATACCAATTAACATCAAAGTTCCCTGGATTGCAGGACCTATTCCACCGGGTTGATCAGATCCTACTGCTCCAGGAGGTTGAGTGAGGAAACCTGCGCTGAGTACAGGAGCCCCATTTCTTACAACTTCTAGAAGTATGCTTCCTAGCGGGATAATTGCTAGAATGACACAGCCAAATACTATTCCCTTTATGACCTTGTCAGTAATCATTCTACTTGCAATATTATTCCTAAAGTGCTTCCTGAACTCTGCTCGCTGTTCAATTGTTATCATGCCAAGACTGCTCCTTGATGTGTCTTTAGAACTCTTGAAACAAGTAGTTGCGCAACCATGTTAATGCATATTGCAACAGCAAAGAGGATTAGCCCAACTCCTATCAATGCAGCCATGTGAAGACTTCCTTGAGATGCTTCTGGAAACTCATTTGCGATTATGCTAGACATTGTTTGACTTGGACCAAATAGTGATGTTGGGAAAGCTTGTGGACCTGTCGCATTACCAATTAACATTGTAACAGCCATAGTTTCTCCTACTGCCCTTCCTAGTCCAAGTATAGAAGCGCCAATAAGACCTGATTTTGAGTATGGAATTACTGCCATCTTGAAAACTTCCCACTTTGTGGCTCCAAGCATGTATGCAGCCTCTCTTTGGCTATTTGGAACTGCAATCATGATCTCTCGTGAAATGGAAGCTATTGTTGGAATTACCATAATAGCCAAGACCACGCTTGCTGTGAAGATATCCAATCCAAATGGCGTTCCAGAGAAGAGGAAAACATTGTTACCAAGGGCATTGTTGAGTGGTACCTCGATCCAATCCCTAAGGTAATCTCGAAATACAAACATCCCCCATAGACCGTAAATAACACTAGGTACTGCTGCTAATAGCTCGATTATGAAAGAAAGTATAGAGCGCAAAAACTTGGGAGCTAGCTCCGCCAAAAACATAGCGATACCAATGCTTATTGGTACGCCAATAAGCATCGCAAGTCCGGCAGTCACAAAGGTGCCTGCAATATAGGGTGCCGCACCATAGGATTCGCTGCCTTCCACTGCATTCCAATCTGAACCTGTGAGAAATGAGATTCCTTCTTGAGCCCAGATCTGGTACGAGCCTGAAACTAGTTGGAATACTATCAAAGCAATGATAGCAAGAATGTAAGTAGCTGCAACAGCTGCTGCTATTTTGAAAATTTTGTCAAATAGGGGAGATCCTCCCTTTAACTTCACAGTTTCCATCAAGTACAATTGATGTGATCTGCGAGACAGATATCAGAGGTTCGACCATAATCTCTTAAGTTTCATATTTGAATATAGATCTATATAGTACTACATAGAACGTAGTCACAACCGCTTTAATTATAGCCGTTATAGAGATAGACATTGGCAGAACTGTTAAATGAAAAAGAGGTACGGAAGCTACAGCTTGTGGGCGGGTCTACCTACGTTCTCTCGCTTCCCAAGAAATGGATCGATGAACTGAATCTCAAGACCGGCGATCCTGTCTCCATTGTAAAGAATGTTAACCAATCCCTTTCAATCTTACCGACAGGATCATCTCAGACACCTAAAATAGCAAAATCAAAAACCATCATAAGCCAAAAAGAAGCTGTAGAATCAATACAGCGTAAAGTTATTGCAATGTACCTAGCAGGATATCAAATTCTTGAGATCCAGTCCAAAGGGGGAAGAATCCAGCTTGAACACAAACAAGCAATAAGAGATCTTGTAAGAAAGAACATGATAGGAACAGAAATTGTAGAATCTACACCAGAATCCATAACAATTCAGATTCTGACAAGCCTTCCCGAGCTTTCAATAAATGATGCTTTGAAGCGAATGTTTTTGTTGACAACTACAATGCACAGGCAAGCTATTGATGCCCTAAAAGAAATGGATACTGAGCTTGGAGAGGAGATCACACATCTTGATGATGAGGTTGATCGTTTTAGTTTGTATATACTTCGAAATCTTACATTAGCAGTCGAGCACGAAAGGATATTGCGTGATATCGGTTTGAAAAAGCCTTCCGATTGTATAAGTTATAGAATAGTCGTAAAATCAATAGAAAGAGTTGCTGATCATGCAGTCTCTATAGCTAGCCGGGTGAAGTTTCTGAAATCTACATTAGAGCCAGCGCTTTTACAAAAGGTTACAAAACTCAGCGAAGAATCACTCAAAGTGTTTGAGGATTCAATTGCTGCCCTAAATAGAAGAGATTATTCACTGGCAGATATGGTTGCGTCAACTGCACGTAGAATTGCGGTAAAGGAAAAAGAATTTACAGATAGCTTAGAAGAGTCCAAGAAATATACAAGTGTTATAAAATTTGTCTTGGAAGACATTCGCAGAACGGCTGAATATTCTAGCGATATTGCAGAGGCCGTGATTAATGAGACGGTCCAAGATGTAATCTCTGAAAATGGTTCATAAAATAATATTTAACAAATGATACAAATGAATTATAATGGAAATTTTCATTATAACAAAAATTAGTAAACTACAAACCTATCAATCAAGATGGGTTAATTATGAATCTTAAACGAGCAATTTATCCTGGCAAGAAATTATTAGCAAGTAAATTTAAGAAAATAATCAAAACATTTACCAAAAAATTAGATAATTATATCAACGACCCAAACGAGGAAAACATTCATGATATTAGAATAGCCATCAGGCGAATGGAGGCTGTCTATCGAATTTTGCCTAAAAGCAACAGAAAATGTGAAGATTTGCAAAATTATGTAAAACAGGCAAAAGCCCTATTCAAGATCAATACTCAGGTAAGAGATTTCGATATAATTCGTGCTAAACTAGATAGACGAAATCCTACTCAATTTGCCCTGATAATAGATTCGATAGACAATAAACGCAAATTTCAGCTAAATGCAGGACGTAGACTGGCTTTAAAATTAAAGAGTGCCACGGAGCCAAAATTGAAAGAAAATGATATCAAGGAATCTAGGGTAAGGAAAAGATTTCAAAAAATTGTGTCTGGTTTGATTATTGACATAAATCATAATATTCCTCTGGCTTTAAGTGATGACAAAAAAATTGAAGATATTCACAAATTAAGGAAAGACTTTAAAAAAATTCGCTATTCGATTGAGCTAACCGTGGATAACATAGATTCTCTAAGATCTATTAAAAGCTTGAAAAAAATCCAAGATGAGCTTGGTTTAATCCACGATAGCGATATATTTCTAAATTATCTGAAAGATATTGAGGGTCCACATGGATTATCAGAAATAATAAGAGATGAAATAATTGAAAGAAGAGAAAGATATCAAAAATTTGTTCAAGTTTTCAAAGATGAAAAAATTGACCCTAAAAAATTAATTTTATAATTCTAAAACAGAGCTTTGCATGCTTTGATTATCGCGTAGCATACAAATTACATGAGTGTCAAATGCATTTTCAAATTTATTCATTGCGTTCCTCAACAATAGCTTTGGTAGGGTTTTTGCCTGAATGATATGTAACTCTATAATTCCATCAGTATATCGTTTCAATTCAATTTTTGATTTTGTTTGTTCTAATACTCTCAATAATGTAATTAATGATGAAATTTTTCTCACCGTGGTTTTATCTTGCTGAGATAAAATTGGCTTGTATCGTGCAAATAACCAATCCGATGTCTTCACATGTCTTGTATGAACTAAAGATAGTCCTAAAATTAATTGATTAGTGTGACTTAGTAACATATCCTCATCCATTACAGAATAGAATAGACTTTGTGGATTGTTAAACGATAACTTTTCTGATATTTTCTTTTCTGCATATGAAAGAATCTCAACTTCACGTTTACTCAATAACTTTAATGAAAGTAAGCTATCGACAAAGTTTCTTGTGTGTGGAAATGGTTGGAATGAAATTGTAGATCCTATTGTTTGACGGATTTGCTCTGCTGTTATATTTTTTGAGTGGTATGCTCTTGGGTTTTCAAGAAATATAGAAAGCGCTCCTTCCCTTACTCCATGATTACTTACGCATAAACTGTTAAAGCCAAACTTTTCTATTATCGTATCTATCACGCAAGAACCTGCCACTATTGTTTCTGCTCTACTTGCGCCAATAACTGAGATCTTTGCCATGTCTTCATATCTCATCTTGTAAAGTTGTTTAGCTATAGATTTTACAAAATTAGAACTCATTTTGTAATTGTGAATTTTGTCAAGTGGATATTTGCTTATCTTCTGATCATACCTGGCTAATGCCCTTAAAACACCTCCAACGCCTACAAGTTTTGTGTCTTTACCAAGGCCCAATTCCTTCTTTTCAGGAAGAAGACTAGATATGAAACGTTTCATATTCCTGTAATCTTTCTCGCTGAATCTGTCGTTTTTATCATTAAATTGTTGTGTTAGTCTCAAAGCTCCAAGGGGTAACGAAATTACTTTTCGTATCTTGAATCCCTCTGCATGCACAATTTCAAGACTTCCACCACCTATATCAAAAAATAATGTATTTTGAAGTTGTAGAGATTTAATTGCACCAACGTAAGAATACAGCGCTTCTTCTTTTTCAGAAAGCACTTTGAATCTAAATCCTGTTTCTTTGTAAACTTCTTCAAGAAATTCATCTTTGTTGCTTGCTTCTCTAACTGCGCTTGTGGCTATAGGTAGGACGGATTTTATTGGCTGTGATTGGATGATGTCCCTAAATAATCTCAGAGTGTCAATAGCACGAAGTATTGGTTTTTTACCTAGCTTTCCTTTTTCATCCAATCCCTCTCCAAGTTTAACTTTAATTCCTTCTTGTTGAAAAACATCAAACGCGTCATCATCTTTTACATTGTATGTAACTAGCTTGGCAGAATTATATCCTAGATCAATTACGGATATTTTCAACTCTTATTACCTCGTTTCGATATAAGCATGTCACTATTAATCTAGATTAGATTTACAATTTTTTACCAAGTGAAAAATATAGAATACGTAGATCATTGACCAATTCTTTTCAGGTGTTTTGGAGTAAGTAACCATCTCAATTCTCCCTTAAGTTTGGGAAGAATAGTCGTAACCCTGATACGCGCTAAACCTGCCTTTTTCAGGTCAATTCTGCATTCTCCATTTGAGATGGCATCTCCTATTAATTCACTCAGATCTGGCTCATGTCCTACAATCAATACTGACGAATCTTGCTTTAGGTTGGAAAGTTTATTGTAAAGTTGCAGCTTATTTCCTTCAGGTTTTAGTTCATCTAGTTCTTTGATTTGGTTTTTTGATGTTACAATTTTAGAAACTATTTCTGCTGTTTGTTTTGCTCTCAAGACTGGGCTAGTAAAGATATAATCAAATTCTATTCCCAGATCTTGTACTCCTTTTGAAATCTCTTTAATTTCTTTTTCTCCTCCTACCGTAAGGGTCCTTTTTGAGTCATCTCTAATAGTAGCAGAACTCCTCCCTGCCTCCCCATGCCTTAAGATAAATAGGTCCATTAGTTTATTGATACCTCATGGCGTCTCTAGAACTTGCAAAATCTCCTAGATATCTTATTCTCATATTCAGATAAATCAGGTGTAAGATA
Source organism: Nitrososphaerota archaeon (assembly GCA_028867395.1). Taxonomy (GTDB): domain Archaea; phylum Thermoproteota; class Nitrososphaeria; order Nitrososphaerales; family Nitrosopumilaceae; genus Nitrosotalea. The sequence goes on from JAGWGO010000018.1 coordinate 12,406, forward strand.
TTTGAAATGTGATCATAATTTCTTATCTTTCATATCCATATGAAGACTATATAGATCAGAGTCATAATTAGGTCTGTAAACATAATCTATGTTGTCAAGTGGTCCAATTATGGCAAATGTAAATAGAAACGATGTAAGATCTAAAAATAGATGGAGTGTTATTAAATCGGCATGAAAACTGCCAAGGCAAATAAAATGGAAGGAAAACTCATTGTTGTAGAAGGAATTGACGGTTCTGGTAAATCAACTCAAATCCATCTGTTAGAGAAATGGTTAGGCTACAAAGGTATCAGTGTTTTCAAGTCAGAATGGAATTCTTCAGAAATGGTAAAAGAGATAACATCAAAAGGAAAAAAGAAAGGACTGCTCACGCCTACCACTTTCAGTCTTTTGCATGCAACAGACTTTGCGGACAGGTATGAAAGAAATATCTTGCCCCTTCTTCGTGCAGGATATTTTGTTTTGGCAGACAGATATG
>JAGWGO010000237.1 GCA_028867395.1 Nitrososphaerota archaeon
CGCTGATTCAATTCCTCTATCAGTTACTGCTACAAAACAGCTACCGTCATCGTACATTACTTTTATCCAACCTAAGGCATGAAGCAAATTGAGATATCTTATGCACTTGTTGTAATTCAGACCCGACATGCCAGCAAGGTTTGTTCTTTTGAGACTGCCATTCTCATAAAGTATGTGAATGATCCTTTTTATCACATTAATGCTGTAAACATTTGCCTGCTCAGATTTCAGATCCAAGGGATTTACATCACTAGATTCTGCTAGGTTTGACAAGATTTCATTTCTCCCAACTGCTATCCATTAAACATTACTTCTCTTTTACTAGTAATCTTGTTCTATAATCATGTATTCTTTGATAACAAATTTTAGCTCATTTCCATTTTTGAAAATATGAAAACTGTCTTTATGCGCTTAATTTTTGCAAGAATCCTGCCAGACTTTCATCATCGTCTGCAAGCCCGCCAATTTCAGATCTAATCTCTTCCACTACTGCCAAGTGCCTGTTGGCAAATACTTGTCCTAAGGCAAATTTGAGAGCATCTGGATTTTGGTAACAGTCAGAAAATGAAAGATTGCTATCTGCTAATATGTCTCTAACTTGGGTATACCTATTGATTCCCAAATTCATGAGAGTTTTTTCAACGATAGATGCTACTACATCACCAAGTAATTCTTTATTATCCACTAGTTTTTCACAACCCCATCTTTTCTATTTTGAGAATCTTGAAGCAAATTAATTACATGTTATACGAGATGTCTTTTATAAACAAACTAGCCGTCAGGCAGTGGTTTTTACTGGCGCATAGTAGAAAACCGCTCGGGACTAAAGGGTCTTTTTCGAACCACGAAATCAAAGTTTTGGAAGGGGATTCGGATGCCTTGGTAGAATACGTGCTAACAAACGTAGGAAAACCCCTTCCGTGACCTATTATCAAAATAAATTACTTGAGATGAAATACTGATTATCAAACTTGATAATGAGACACGGGTTTTAATGGTTCTTCAAAAGACTTATCACCGCGTTGAAGAAAAAGTGTGAGAACTGTGGAAAAGAAATTGATGATCCTCTCCTTACCCATTGTTCAGACAAATGCCTCTATGAAAGCATAGCTAAAAGCGAAAAGTTCATGCCGTGATACCGAATTACTTCCTTGCAATAACTCGTAGACTTTTACACGCACGAATAGGCTCCGTACTTTCCTTCAAGCCCTGCGGCTCGCGCAATGTTTGCACCGGACGGATCGTCTTTTAGTGCAAGGTTACAGTTGAGGTTATACTTCGAGTCCTTGCTTATCTTGTCTGTTAACGATATTGCGGCATTTGCAGAAGAGCTTGCAGGATGAGTCTTGTCAAAGAGTGAATGGCCGATGGCTTCAGGCACTGCTATAAATAATATCACAATTATTGCAAACGTGTTGATCGTCTTTCCTTTCATGATGATTATGATACCGATTCGAGTTGATATTCAGACCGGAAGAATAATTGAGGACAAAATTTCCTAGTAGGAAGCAAACAATACTGAAAATCTAGAAAATTTGGCAGATAACTTCCAGTTCGGAAATCGATATTAGAGACTGGATGAAAATCTACTTGATGCTTGATGCAATAGACAAGGTTATCCTGTCACATCTTGGAAGAAACGCACGAGCTTCTTCTCAAGATATAGCAAAGATTCTCAAGGGAATGAACTTTACAATTACTGATAGGGCAGTACGGCAGCGCCTTGAGAGATTGCAGAAAAAGAAGATCATCCTAGGCTATGCTGCAATCTTAAACCCAGACATTGTGTCAGAGAAGGTTAACCGAACGATACTTGTCAAGTTCAAGTATTCAAGAACGCTTTCCGAGTCAGTAGAACGTTTGACAAGATATGTAAACGAGTCTCCATTCTGCATCTATGCAGCAAGGCTAGGTGGTGACTTTGACTGGGTCTGCCACTTTGTATTTTCCTCAGTAGAGCAATATGACCTTGAGACAAACAACTTTCTTAACAGGTTTGCAGACCTCATAGCAGACTTTCGCTCGTACGAGTCCAAGGCAACAAAGTCTGCGCCATACGTACTCTTTGACGAGTACGAGAGTCACGAGAAAAAACTTCAAGTCCATACCATGCTAAATTCTATAAAAAAGCACGACAACCTAAACGACAGACTGCAATCAATCGTAGAATCGCTTGTAAAGTATTTTGATGCCAATTTTGCAAGAATCTGGTTTTATGACAAAAAATCAAAGACCCTTATTCTCAAGTACAGTGCAGGCAAGTACAAAAACATACAAGGCGAATTTTCCAAAATACCGCTAAACTCACTCAAGATTGGCGCAATTGCCAAGACGAAAAAGCCAGTTGTCTCAAACGATATCGCCCACGATCCTCGAATAAAGCATCATGATTGGGCAAGAAAAGAGAAGCTAAAGTCATTTGCAGGATATCCGATTTTGTACAAGGGGGATATCGCAGCAGTGCTTGCAATGTTTAGCCAAAAGACACTCTCACCTGAGGACTT
>JAGWGO010000019.1 GCA_028867395.1 Nitrososphaerota archaeon
GGTGTCAGATTTGAAGAAAATGAAAAATACGTCGTAAAGACTTTGAGTGCGTTAGGTTTGCCTCTTGTCCTCAGATCTGAACAAAGTATCAATTTAGAGGAAGAACCAAAAAAAGACATACGAAATATTTTGGAAGAAAATGACAAACTAAAAGAATCCCTTCAAAAAGCAGGAAGGGAGATATTAGAAGATGAAGAATACATACTAAAAGCTGCCAACTTTTACTATCTAACTGACAACTCGCAAAAGGCAGAAGAGATGTATGAATACATACTCAAAAGAAACCCCAACAAAATGGCTGCATTGAACAACAAGGGCGTGGTCTTGGACTCGGAAGGTGAATATGATAATGCATTGAGATATTTTGACGAAGCGTTAAACAGGGTGCCAGAAAATGTCCATCTCTTATCCAATAAAGGAATTTCATTATACAAGAGTGAAAAGTATCAACAGGCGCTAGAGTGTTTTGACGCAGCGCTAAAGATTGAGGCAGGCTATGTCAACGCATTAACATTCAAAGCACATTCATTGTATCGACTCGGAAAAAATCTCGATGCCCTCGAATGGTACAACAAGGTGATACGACAAGACCGCACCAATGCCGAGGCATTGTACAACAAGGCATGTCTATGCTCACTGAAAGGAGACGAATACGGTGCAATTACATCCCTTGAGAAAGCTATTCGCCTAGATACTTCATGGAAAGAAGCTGCATCACAAGACAAAGACCTTGACCGAGTAAGGACCAGCCCTCGCTTTAGAGAGATAATAAAGTAAAAAACGATATAACAGTAGAACGGTTTTGAAGATTTAAAAGTTCTTTATTGTCGCTTTTGGTTCTTCAGAGACGAGTAGATATGCGATATGGTCTCAGGAGAAGGATGTATTTTCTCAAGTGATTTTCTATTGATGCCGCAATTTTCTAGAGTCTTCCACATCTCCTCGACAGACACATTAGAGTTTGGCATGTTAGACAATCTTCGTTTATTGATAATATAATCAGGTGTGAGTATTTTCATAGCACCTACTCAGCTTGTATGATCAAGATATCAGGTACATGTGAGAAAGAGTTGCTATTCTATTCTTCTGTAAATTGATTTGAAGTCTTCTGCTATCCTGTAGGCTATTGTTTGAAGTTTTGTAACCTCGGTCATGTTTGGTTTTCCACGCGCTAACTGTCTCATCATTGTCATGCATTTATGCACCTTGTTGTGGTCAGACGGTGTAGCTTCATCAGACCATGCCTTGAAACAATCATCAAAGTCAAGACAGAAGTTAAGAATAATCTTCTCCCAGTCTTTTCCCCCAACAGGATAACCTGTTGCTTGGGCTAGTTCATGAAACTCGTTGCTCTTGTCTACATAGAGCATCTTGAGTGCCTTCTCTGCCTTTTTATGGTCATAGGCATCTAATGCGCTTGAGCCTTGCACGGGTGACCTCATCGTCTCTCCTATTTTAATATGTCAGGTATGGATCCCTCACTTTTAGACTCGGTATTATTTTTAAATAAAATTGGTTTTTGGCAATCAACGATACATTTGATTCTAGGGTCCTAGCACAGGAAGAAAGATGAGAACAATCGTATTCCTTTTCATGGTATTGTTTGGAATCACAGTCACATTGCCTGCCTTTGCACAAGGCTCTGAAGTATCTGTAAGCATTACTGGAGGTAGCGAAGCGGGCCAGAGCTGTGTCTCCGCCAAGAATTGTTACGATCCTGATATCTTGACAATTCAGCCAAAGACAACAGTAGTGTGGACAAACACGGACAATACAGCACATACTGTTACTAGCGGACATCCATCAGAAAATGATACTGGAACAGTATTTGATAGCGGCGAGATAGGCCCTGGTGGAACATACTCTTTCATATTCTTGAGCCCCGGCACATATGATTACTTTTGCACCCTACATCCATGGATGACAGGACAAGTAGTTGTTGGCTTGACCGTACCAAACCCATCAAACACTAATGAAGTAATGTCATCAAACAACACTGCTACCACGCCAGAGTTTGGGCCTGCGGCAGTTCTTGTTTTTGTGGCATCTGTCCTTATGGTAGTGTTTCTTGCAAAAAACAACCTAAACTTTAGATCCTAAATGCATACAAAACCTTGAGAGTTTTATTGCGGAGAACCACAATGCATGCAAAACTTCGCCTCTACTTGAACCGGTAAGTTGCATTTGCCGCAAATTTTTTCCTGTTGAGATATTTGAGAAGGCTGGCTCATGGTTGCATTAAAAGATTTTATTTGTTGATTCAACCAATCCCAGAAATTCTTTTCAAACTTGTGAGCCCTATAAGCTTCAGCCCCTGCCACCACTGCGCCCGCGCCAAAAGAGACTGCGCTGGCAAGCAAAGCCGGGATTGCAATGTCCCTGCCCCATGCTCCAGTCCTAAATATCAAGTCGTAATTTTTGTCAGAACCAGTTATCAGTATCTCAACGTCCCTGATGCTTCCAGTGACTGCAGAGATCTTGCCACCCTTGTGTGCCTTTATGCTCCAATAACCATCACTTTTGTCCTCATGAATTACCTGCAGTCCTAGTTCTGTAAAGTGTTGTTTGATACTAGAAATTAACTTGTCTGCCTCAATGTTGCCAAGCTTTACAGATTCTTCCTTCATGCATAAGGTGTTGTAGAAATGACTATTTGACATTTTTGCTGATTCTCTCCACATATTTTCGACACGACGCATGAGCACATCTTTATCCACCTCAATTACGTATAAAATATTCATTGAAAAAGCCACTCGGTGCAAAAGATACCACCCCCTTTCATAAGAAAGGACTGGACCTACAACAGAAGGGTAAACAAGAAGAAGCGATTGCATGTTTTGACAAGGCAATAGAGATAGAGCCGGAGAATTTTGAGATTCTGTACGACAAGGCAATATCGCTTCAAATGGATTCCAAGTTTGACGACGCAGTTAGATTTTACGATAAAGTTTTAGAATCAGAGTCAGAAAATTTTGCCGCACTTGTAAACAAGGGGCTTTGCCTATCAAATCCTGACATAAACAGACTTGAGGAAGCGTTGCTATGCTTTGAAGAAGCGTTAAGAACTGTTCCAAATGATCTTGGTGCGTTATCGCTCAAGGGATACACACTTGACAGATTGGGAAGATTTCGAGAAGCCATCATGTGTTTTGATGTAGTATTAGAGAAGCAACCAGATGACCTCAACATTACTATAAACAAGGGCCTGTCGCTTGCGCATCTGGGAAGATACGACGAAGCAATTGCCTACTTTGACAGAGTGCTCCAGGATGAACCAGAAAATCTTTTTGCGTCAGAATGGAAAAAAGATACAATCAAGAGGAGGGATAAAGATCTTCTGGCTTAGTTAAAATGATTTTTCGGAAAAAATATACCAAACTACTTGGGAGCAACATAGCTTTGCCATGTAGACGCAGCAAAGCCCGCTGCAGTGTCATTTCCAAGATAGTATGCTTCGTTGTATACGTGGTCTGGGAAAAGTCTGTATGTGCCGTTATACTGTATTACAGTAACCATTGGTATTATCTGCTGGTCTATTACAAAGTCTTGAGGATCCAGATTATACAAGTCGCATGTTTTTAAAAATCTCATGTATTTGTTGCCAAAGTCCACAAAGCATGTCGTTTCAAGGTTCCACTGGGTAACCTTGCCTAGATATACAGTATAGTTTCCTGCAAAAACCGGCAGACCTGATATCGTATTTGTAATAGATGTAGTGGTATTTGCAGAAGTAGCCTTTGTCGTAGGATATGGATTTACTGTGTATACCGAAGATGCTAGTTGTTTTATGTATCCTGGCTTTGTGACAGTCACGTCAATCTCATATGTTCCAGGAGTTGCTGGAATGGCAGACGTGTACTTGAATTGGCCTTGATTGTCAGTGGTAGTTGTCACCGCTTCAGAGCCAAATAGTATGAATACATTGGCATCTGCAACAGGCTTGTATGCTTGGTCTGTAACGTTTCCAACTATTACTGGATAACCACCCTGCATTATAGGGTCTTGCTGGGGTTTTACTGAAACAAGCATGCTGTAGGTAAGCACAGAGTGAGAGTCTTGTATATTTGAGAATGAAATTATGAATGCCACAATCACTAGAGCCGCTGGAGTTGCTACATGAATCCTTTTCAACTCTCGATACTTTTTGTAATCATTGTTAATTAGCGAAATCTAACTTTTTTCTCTATTGACTCAGAATTGTTTTAGGAAACCCATTCAGGGCCGCCAATAGTTAAATACATAAAATTTAGAGTGGTTGTGTTGAACAGGATAGAAGCCCAAGAAATAGCAGAAAGGATAAGCAGCATTAGCCGTTATGTCAGATTTGCAGGAATAATAAACAGTAGCGGCAGAGTGGTAGCGTATGTACGAAGATCCGATCTCAAGCCTCTTCTTAATACTATTAAGACAAAGAACCAGTTTTCACATCTTGTGACACGTAGTGGTATGACATCGCAGTTTAACAAACAGCTTGGGCATGTGAAATTTGTCTGGGAAGAACGTGAAAAGGTTCAGACAATCTCCTTTGATCTGGGCAAGAACATAGTCTGGGTCTCAATTGACAAAAATGTAGTTCGCTCAGAGGTATTAAGAATAATAGATAACTGCCTACCAATAGTAAAACATTTTCAGTAAGCCTATAACATCTTCAATATTAATTTGGAAATGTCGCCGTAATCGATTTCAGGATTTGCTGATACGTACAGTATGTTTCTGTCAGATAGTGGAAAACTCATAATGATCACCTTATCCCTAACAGACATTGCAAATTTGACCGCACCAAGTTGTGCGTCAAATTCCTTTCTCATGCGCGCACGAAGTGCTACCTCGGTGAAGAGCATCTCGTCATCTTTGGGGTCTTCAAGAGATTTGAGACCATCTCGTAGACCCCCTGCAAGAAGTTTTCCTCTCTCGTTGATAACACCTACAAACCTCATCTGAGGATCAAGGTCCATAATCATTTTGCACATCGAATCATAGTCTGCAAGGTTTTGGTTAGCCAAGCCCCACCTAGATTCATTAGCACTAACTGATAGATAATAGCTTCGGTAAGATCAGAAAATAATATCGCGTATAAAATCCATCTATGCAGAGTAAGAAATGGCTAGTAATGAAACACTGTATCTCCGATTGTCTTTTTCCAGTCTGCACGTATACCCGGTCTTCCTTTAAGGCGTTCCACATAATTGAAGGCTGCAAGGCCTGCATTTGCTCCGTCACCAGCCGCTGCTACTATCTGTTTATACGGAATGCTTGTAGCATCTCCTGCAGCAAATATGGCAGGGTGTGACGTCTTACCTGCTTCAGAAACCTCGATCTCTCCTTTTGAATTAATTTTTACTAGATGCTTTACAAAATCCAAGTTTATCTTTGAACCCATCTCTATGAACAATCCATCAACTTGCAAAGTCGTTTCCTTTCCAGCATTGTCCATAATTGTGATTGATTGTAGGTTGTTTGTACCTGAAATATTTTTGATTGATGATTGTGGCACGAGTTGCACGTTTTCCTTTTTCTCAATAGACGCAATCATGTCCTTGTCCCCCCCTAATGCTCCGCCTTTGTAAATCAAGTACACCTTTGATGCCATCCTAGAAAGAAGTATCCCAGATTCTAAGAGATATCCGCCAACCCCAACTGTAGCAGTTACTCTGCCCTGATAGAAGGGAGCATCGCATTTTGTGCAGTAATGCACGCCCTTGTTTGAAAGCGCAGACTCGTTTTCTAAGCCCAAGCTATTTGGCACCTTACCTGGGGCAAGAACTATGGATTTTGCAAGATATTCTGAACGATTTGTCTTGACCTTCATACCCTCTTCTACCTCCTCAATTGTGGTTACAGTGTCATAGATCATTTCCCCACCAAATGAGAGAAATTGACTTTCCAAAGTCTTTGCAAGCAGAGGTCCGCTTGACATTAAGGTACCAGGGTAATTCTCTAGTTTTGGAATAAGGTTCATCTGTCCTCCCAAGTCTTTGGATATAACAAGACATGATGTTTTTTGTCGTGCGACGAAGATTCCTGCACTAAGTCCTGCAGGTCCAGCCCCAACCACGATTACTTCATATTCTTGAGCCAACTCAAAGGATGGAAATAAGAGATGTGAGATTGTTTATACCATCGATGTTGTGCAAGCCAACATCTATGGTCTGCTTTATCTCTTGCATGTTATTTGATTCAAGTATGATTAAAATATCATATATCCCATAAGTGGTTTTAACGGATTTAACTCCTGCAAGTTTTTTTGCCTGTTCAATGACACTTTTTTGTTTTTTATAATCTACGTTTAGTAACACATATGCTTCGTTCACACGATATGAATAAAACCAAATTTAATAAAGTTTGATGGTATCTCGCAATTGTTAACGCATGGTTTCCATTATGTTTTCCCTATTTGCTAGTACTGACAGTTTTGATTGCTTGAATGAATTTTTCTGCTCGTCTTGATTCCAAAAGTACGACATTCCCATCTTTGAATTCCAGCCTAATTCCACGTCTACCGCCCACAGAATATGCTTTTTTTGACATAGCGTACCTTAACCCGAGTTTGTTTTCTTCCTTTTTTTGCGGTACATATGATTCACAGTTTTGTAGGCCTGAGAGTGAGATTTTGTTAAAGGACAACTGAAATGGTAAGATCTTAACATATAGACCGTCACTGCGCACTTGAATTCTCATCTTTATAGTAAGCAACAAGGTTGGTAAGATAAATCCAATTGCCAAGAAGACAGACGAGACCACAACTGTGGTTTCCGAAGGAGAGTTGACACTTCCTATTTCAAAGAGTTGTGGTAATGCAAAATAAACACTACAAAATGTGATGCCTATAACTACAAGCCATATCAGAGAGTGGGAAAAATGATTTGCCTCTCTATACAGTATATCAGAGTTTTCCATTTCCTATCAATTGACGCAAAGCCTGATTTATATCATAAACCAGAGTTTCACACAGGATTACCTTCGTTTCATCTTTTGAAGTTTGGTTGTAATAGCCACTATCTTCGCTATTATTTCGTTATTGCTTCCCTTACCTTCCAAGAACTTGCACAGCCAATCGATTTCATCATTTGTCAGTAGATTCTCCATAAACGAATTCCATACACAACCACTATATAGTATTGCACTAGGAGTACAGATTTTTTGTTTAGTATCTTGGCAATAGTCGAAGTCCAGTCTTTCTGGATATTGCGATTATTGATACTATTGCAACCGTTAGCACTAGGGCTGCTATCGGACCAAATTCTGGAATCACAAATGTTCCTACTATCTCAATCTGTTGGGTTCCATTCTTAAATGGAATCGCCAATGTTCTGTCGGTGCTTGTGTTCATGGTCTCGTTAGCTTGGCTGTTTTGTTGTCCATCGTTTAGTACTATGAATTGATCATCTGTACCATCAGACTTCTTTGCATCGATTAGAGATCTTGGCATTGTGATTGTCAACAAACCATCGCCAGTTGTCTGTATGGTTACAATCAATGACTTTGATTGAGGATTAGCCTTGATATCAATGACCTTTCCGTTTGTAATAGTATAGGTCACAGAAGAGTTGGTACCATCTACTGGGATTGTGCTTGGACCTGAACTTACTGCTGACCCAGTGAAGGTAAATGTTGTCTTTGCAGATCTGTCAGGACTACCATATTGTACTGATACGGTGTAAGTACCTGCGGCGCTCCACAAGGCTCCAGTAGCAGTTAGAGTAGTAGAATATGTCTTGTCGGTTCCCACTTGAACTTGGTCCACTTTGACCACATTGCCGACTGGATTTCTTACAATTAATGTAAGAGGAGTATCAGACATGTAATCTCTTGTCGTACCAGATATCATTACCTTATCGCCATCGTTGTATGATGGTTTGTCAGTGGCAACCGTAACTGCAACCGCCCCAGATGATGGAGTACCTATCGTATTGTTAAGCATGTATGCTGGAAGTGGCAAGCTAGATTGAGTAGTATTGGTAGTATTCATCACAGAATTGGCATCTGCAAATGCTGGAATAGCAGCAACTGAACCAAACATTATTGCAATTAGTAAAAGTCCGCGGATTTTATTTTCCAATAATTGAACACATTATAACCGTTATATAAGCAATTGTAAAAAAATTGTTAATTTCTCGATCAGATGTATTTGGCAAAACTTGCAGATGGTAGCACCGTAAATTTTATCTCCCGATCATCGCTTGGACAAAAAAGGAGATCTGCCAAGTTTTGACAAAATGACAAATCTTAAAAATCATCACCATGTGGTAAAAGGAAGAAAACCCAAAGTACCAAAACAGAAGGTTCTGGTACTTGTGTGTGTGTCTGGAATTGGGTTTTCTTCATTACATTAATGGTCTTTCGTCTATTTAAGAAAAAGTTACAGATTTTGGTTTTCTATAATTATTATCACTAGAATGGAATTATGCGATAATAATGCTCTAATTCAACTGCAATATCAGGTACAACAAATTGGCATCTAGTTGGTTTCGTTTGAGTTAAGAATAGAATCAATCTTTTGATTTAATTCATTTATTGCGTTAAGTGATGATTCGTGCTTGTCGTCAAAATCAGCAAGTTTTTTCAGTATAGCATCGTGATTTTCCTCCAAATCCTTTATCCTGCAAAGTATGTTATCTTGCGAGTCCGAAGTTTTCTTTTGTCTGTTGTATATCCACCAGCTCACAACACTGCCAATTATAGTACCTGCCATAATTCCAAGATAGGCCGAGGACGCATTACTCATATCAACACATCCTTTTGAAAACTCTGGGATACACCCCCAAATACTTAACAGGATTGGAAGCATGGAAAATGAATCTCAGTCGATATTTTCATGCTTTCTATAAGGATCAATTAACGAGATTGTGAAATTGATCAAATTGAATATACGCTAATATGGTGTCATCAGAATTTTGCCCACGATATCACCCTTTAGCATCTTTGTATGTGCCTCTGCCGCATTATCAAAAGTGTATACAGAGTCAATTATTGATTTTATCTTTCCTTTCGACATCCAATACAATCCCTCCACAAGTTCTGAACGCGTTCCTTGAGTTGAGCCCAAGACATTCACACCTTTGAAAAATATGTGCCTAAGATCAGTTTGTACCTCGTATCCCGTGGTAGCACCAGTAGTAACAAGTGTTGCACCATACTTCAACAAAGCCAGCTCCTTGTTCCAATGTGAGCCTCCAATGTGCTCAAAGATAACATCTACTCCCGGACTCGTATTCTTTTCTTTTGCAAGATTTTTTGTAATTGTAAAGACATCTTTTGACCAGTCTTCTTTTCTGTGATCGACTGCAAAATCTGCTCCAAGCTTTAGGCATTGTTCAAGTTTGTTTGAACTTGCGGTGGCAATAACATCACAACCATGTAATTTTGCAATCTGTATTCCAAATGTTCCAATACCAGAAGCACCACCCATAATGAGTACAGTCTGTCCCGGTTTTATCTTTGCTCGACCTACTAACATATGCCATGAGGTTACTAAAACCATAGAGGCGGCAGCGGATTCCTCTTGGCTTACATTTTCTGGAATTTTTACCACATTGACTTCTGGAAGGTGAGCGTACTCACAAAACCCTCCCCATAAAGGACCAGTTTGGAAACCCCAGATCTTTCGATATCTGCAGTCATACTCTCGTCCATCAGTGCAATCTTTGCAGACTCTGCAAGAGATGTTTCCATGTGATACGACTTTGTCCCCTACTTTAACCGTGGTAACGTCTTCGCCTATGGCTACAACTTCTCCTGCAGCATCAGTTCCCGATATATGCGGCATCGGTATCTGAATTGGTCTTCCTCTCATCCCCCATATGTCATCGTAGTTTAATCCTGCAAAATTTACCTTGAAGACTACATCGGTTGGTTTAGGTTTTGGATCAGGAACTTCCTTCATTTTTAGGATTTTTTCAAAATTATCGTCTGTAGCATATTCCTCGTATACGAGTGCCTTCATGACTCAATCAGTTTCGTTCAACGTAATATTAAGAAAATGACGCTATCTTTTAAAAATAAAAAACATGAGTTTGTAAAAAGTAGGTCTAGTGGTGGTGATGTCCACAACCACAAGAATCATGGCTGTCCATGGTCTCTACTTTTTCTTTGCTCTCACATCGAGAACATTTGTTAGAGCCAGTGGCAGAAAAGAAGCCTATACCGCATACGATGCATTTCGTACTTGTCATGGTATGAACTAGATGGCACCATTATTTATTGTGCGTACATTAACTCATACCTACCCGTTTTTGCAATATTTTGCACTTTTAGCGTAAAAAGGCACGTATCTAACACCAGATTGCGAACGTTTCAGATGAGAATAATTCATGACTATTCATAGAATTTATTAATTGATATGTTTGGTAGTGAACTCATGATGTCAAAACCAATAGGCGCATTATTTGGCGTTTTGACCCTAGTTGCGATTCTTGCAATAGCCCCATCGGCTTTTGCTCAAGAGTCTAGTGCAACGGTAAACATTTCAGCGGGCGCAGGTTCTGGTCCAACTTGTTCACAATCGAGCAATTGTTTTAGTCCAGACACTATCACTGTAGCTCCAGGTACAACGGTCGAATGGAAAAACAATGACAAAGTCAGCCACACAGTAACAAGTGGCAATCCATCAGATAATCAAACAGGCACTATCTTCGATAGCAGTTTGATTGCAGCTGGAAAAGACTTTTCCTTTACATTCAACAACCCTGGTACATACAATTACTTTTGCCAAGTCCATCCCTGGATGACAGGTCAGGTAATTGTTAGCGCGTCAGCAGCATCTGCTCCAGCTGCAAGTACATCTTCTAGTATGAATATGTCATCTGGCAGCATGGCTGGAATGTCTAACAGTTCATCAAGTAATGCACCAGCAAACATGACAACATCATCTGCTCCAACAACAACACCAACAACACCAGCAACACCAACAACACCAGCACCAACATCACAAGCTCCACAATATGGCTCAGCAGTACCATCTACAACAATGGCAGGACAAGGCCAGCAAAATGGTATCCCACTTGGAACACCAACTGGTACCCAGTTTACCTTGGGTTCAGGTGGCATCGAGGAACCAAGTACAGCGGGCTCAGATCCAACTCCAGCCTATGCTGCAGGTATCGGTGTAATCGCAGTGATGAGCGGTATCGGTATTTGGTCAGCAGTCAGACGCAGATGATTAAAACCTAAAATTACTTTTTTCTTTTTTTAATTTTGTAACCCTAGTAGACTTTATTGTTAACTAGAAAGAAATTATCAAAGTTTGAGTTTAGACTTGACGTTTTTCAGTCCTTTTTTCAATACAGGGGCATAACCATACAAGGTATGAAAAACGGTAGATTTGTATCCGTTTACGAGTGATGAAAGAACCGCACTAGTAGTAACATGTGCCATTTTCGCACAATATTTCCATGATTCTCGTTCGTACTTGTAGAAACCTCGAAAGGCTTTCTCTGCATATCTCGAGTACCAAATCCATTCTTTGAAAATCTTTTCAGGGTTTAGCTCTTCCCAATATGGTATTTTCGAGCTTTGTTTACCTGTATTATAATACATATTGCCAACTTTATGATTTGAATTCTGTGTATGATGGTCAGTACGAAGTACCCTATATGCTTCTGTTATAAGTTTGAATTTTTCCCCATCCTGCTTTGACATATTTTTATCAGGATGATACCTTAATGCCAGTCTTCTATAAGCGGTCTTGATTTCTTGCATGGAAGCACCCTCATGCAATCCCAGCAGATGATAACAATTCTGGCTATTCAATGATAATGTTTTGCTTTACTATTTTAAAAAAGTTTAATCTTATTTTCTTGTACTAATTGAAAAAAAAATTCAATTAACTCAGAAGCTTGAGGCATTACAAAATCCCAGAAGGAATTGCCAGATATGAAGAGATAAAGATTTTGTTGCTTTTTGAATAGTCATAGTATCATTGAAATATTTAGTCATTCATTCACTATTAGTTGAAAATTCCAATACTTACCATAGGAATTGGTGCAGGTCTTGCGGTCATAGTAATATTTCTCGTGTTCAATTTCCTTTTGGCAACTCCCACTCAAAAATATGACATCTCTGTTGACCCAATCATTGTAAAAGATAGTATGGGAACTGAGACACATGTCACTATCAAAAATACTGGTATGGATACTCTAACCAATGTGAAGGTGGATTATGGTGGAACCGCAAAACCGGACCTGGTTCCTACTCTCAATCCAGGAGATAAAATTTCCTTGTCACCCCCAGAAGGGAGTGATCTTACACAAGTAAGAGTTACTGCTGATCAAGGAATTGATGTTACGCAGCCATACAGGGAACCTGCAAGTGTTCCATTCATAGGAAATTCAGGGTATGGCGGGTAACCTGCTGTATTTACTGTAGCATTTTTCAAATCACATTGTTGTAGGCATAGCAAAAGAATCATGTCCTAATCTAATCTTAAATGTGGGAAACTCTAATCACTTGTAAACGGATGGCCAAGATTAAGATCAACCTTTCAGGTGGAGAACTCACAATAGACTTTTCAGATACCGATGATTTGGAAGCGCAGATACAAAAAATCGATTTTGCTAAAATAGATGCCTTGCTTGAGACAAAAGAACAATATTTATCAGATGTGAAAAAACCCGACGAAGCAGAAGTTCAAAACATTCCAAAAAATGTAAAGGACCTTGGCACAATCAATCTTTT
>JAGWGO010000238.1 GCA_028867395.1 Nitrososphaerota archaeon
ATTTAGCAAGGGTTAATCGCTTTTATCTCTGCTTGCGACCCAGGGACCCACTCATTTATGACTCGAAAAGATATGGGATTGTAAGAAGTTCCTTGGAATTCAATTGTCCAGTTCCCAACCAAGTCTTGAGGAGTACATAATTTTTCAATTCTTTCAGTATTTGGTTTGAAAAAGTAATTGAAATCAGATTTTTCTGTACCATTAAACGGAACTTGGCTGAAAATGCCGCCTTTGGGATCTTGGATAATCATCTTACCTACATCAGTTGGTTTCAGGCCAGTAACTACCATGAAAACATTGTCACCTAGTCTGAAGGTTGAATTTGTAATTGAGAATGGCCCAGAGGTGACCCACTTTCCAGTGGGATTGCCAGACGTTCCATGTTGGTTGTAATAATAGATAACACCTGCAGAAACAGCTACTAATACAATTACACCGATTATTGCACCCATCGCGTTTTTCTTTTTTCCACTCCTAGGCTTTTTCAATTTTCGTTTAACGTTTCTTATCCATCATTAATATCTCTTCTAATTGTAAAAAATTCATAAAATTTCAAGATCATTATAATTTTCTATACAGTAACCAATTTTGAGTCAAACTTTTTTCTTTTAATCCATGAATTTGCATTAATTTTCACTAAATTAAATGCCCATGAAAATTAAGTTATACTTAAATTAATATTAGGATTTTTTATGTATCATTTTACAAAGTCAGAATTACTTGGCAAAGATAAAGTCACTACAATGCAGAGAATGTAAGAAAGAATATACTCCTACATTTAGGTACATCTGTGAAGAGTGTTTTGGTCCTCTCGATGTACGTTATGATTTTCCGGCAGTAAACAAGAATACATTTGCAAACCGCGAGCACACTTACTGGCGTTATCATGAACTGTTACCAATCGAATCAAAATCAAATATCGTAAGCATTGGAGCAGGACTTACTCCACTCATTAAAGCAGACAAACTGGGAGAAAAACTCGGACTAAATAATTTGCACATAAAAAATGATTCTGTAAATCCTACTTTCTCATTCAAAGACAGACCTGCGGGTGTAGCAGTTTCAAAAGCAAAAGAATTCGGTCTTTCTGCTGTTGGCTGTGCATCAACTGGAAATCTCGCATCAGCCACTGCAGCTCATGCAGCAAAAGGAGGCTTTCCATGCTATATCTTTGCACCAAGCGACATCGAACGCGCGAAAATCACACAGGCTCTTTCATACGGAGCTAATTTCATAGCAGTTGAAGGAACATATGATGACGCAAATAGAATTGCGGCACAAATAGGAGATAGCAAAGGAATAGGAATAGTAAACATAAACATGCGTTCTTACTATGTTGAAGGATCAAAAACACTCGCCTTTGAGGTTGCAGAGCAGCTTGACTGGAAGATGCCTGATCAGCTAATTGTACCGGTAGGAAGTGGAGCCATGCTAAATGCAATTTGCAAGGGTTTTGAAGAGCTTGAAACATTGTCTCTTGTAAACAATGTTTCTAACATGCATATGATTGCAGCTCAACCACATGGATGTGCACCCGTAGTAGATGCATTTAAGGAAAATAAGATGGAGGTGACACCTGTAGAGAATCCAGATACTATTGCAAAAAGTCTTGCAATTGGAGACCCTGGTGATGGTCAATACGTACTAAAAAGATTAAAACAATACAATGGCTACGCAGAGGAATCGTCAAACAGAGAGATTTTGGATGCTATACTATTGCTTGCAAGAACCGAGGGAATCTTTACGGAGCCTGCTGGAGGAGTATCTGTGGCAGTTCTCAAAAAGATGGTAGAGGCAGGTAAGATTGACAAAAATGACTCTGTCATCTGCTATGTAACAGGAAATGGCCTAAAGACCACTGAAGTGATGATGGAAGTTTTGGCAAAACCCCAGACCATGCAGGCAGATGTAACCAAGATTGCAGCACTGGTGAGATAAATGGCTAGTATCAAATTCACAATACCCTCAGTATTGAACAAAGGCGGGGGAGAAAAGAAAATCGACATCTCAGCAGTTACCATAAATGAGGCATTCAACAAGATCTCAGTGCAGTTAGGGGATGACTTCAAGCGCCGAGTCATAAATCCTGACGGTACACCGCGTTCTCTTATCAACATATACGTAAACGGCAAAAACATGAGATTTTCCGGAGGAATGGAGACCGCCCTTAAAGATGGCGATGAAATCTACATTCTTCCTGCAGTAGCAGGCGGATCTGAATTATCAAGCAAAGAACTTGAGAGGTACTCAAGACAGGTTATGCTAGAGGAAATAGGCTACGAAGGACAACTAAAGCTTAGGAACAAAAAAGCATGTGTTGTAGGCGTAGGAGGCCTTGGAAATCCTATAGTGAGCAGGCTAGTAGCCATGGGTGTTGGCAAAATAAGAATAGTGGACAGAGATGTTGTAGAGCTATCTAATCTTCACAGACAAACCATGTTTGACGAATCAGACATTGGGCAGGTAAAAGTGGAG
>JAGWGO010000239.1 GCA_028867395.1 Nitrososphaerota archaeon
AAACGCATATACACGCTTGGCTGGAAAGTTCGGCTGAAAGTGTTACGTTAGCGACAGGAAGCCATCCGAGAAAGGCTTTCATCAAATCGTCCTAACGGTAGAAGGAAACAATCTACAACGGTTACATAACGAAGCGGGCGGTCATAGAATTCAACGTGTCCCATCCACAGAACGTAATGGCCGTGTTCATACAAGCACTGTTACTGTCGCTGTAATTGATCCGCAACGTCCTACAAATGACATTTACTTGAAGAGAAGTGAAAGCGACTTTACGGTTGAGTGGTATTCTGGTTCAGGCAGTGGTGGTCAGCACCGTAACAAGCATATGAACAGTTGTAGACTAACTCACATTCCGACAAACACTGTTAGAACAGCACAAACACGCAATAGACAATCATCTTACAAAGATGCAATGGACAGCTTGACTACACACCTAGATTGTTTGTATAATCAGGAAAGACGTAAAGTCTTCGATGATATCCGAAAGGATCAGATGGGTTCAGGAATGCGTGGTGATAAGATACGAACGTATCGCTTTCGAGACGATAGAGTAGAAGATCACCAGACAGGCAAATGTGCTTCTTGTAAGAAAGTAATGTCTGGCAATTTTGATTTGTTGTGGGACTAAATAGATATATGAAGCTCCATGAAATTACAAACCCTAAAGAAGAGGACAAAAAAGAGGAACAACTGCCACTGTTCCTCCGTCCTCAAGCAGGTCCCAAGCTAACGCAAAAGGATCGTCGTGAAATTGCTCGCCGTATTCGTCTTGGTCAAACACCAGCGATGTTACGCAAGCAAGCTGAATCTGTAGAATAATGCCTCCATGGCGGAATTGGTAGACGCCCTCGCCTTAAGAGCGAGTATCCTTGTGGTGTGTGGGTTCGACTCCCTCTGGAGGCACCAATTTTTGAAACCCTTGATTGAACAATCAAGGATTCTGTATGATTCTAAAAATGGAAAGATTAAATATGGACGAAGAAAGTGATACCCTCGCCTACATAATTGCTATGGTAGGATCTGATATTGCAGGGAGTGAATTAATTCTTCGGTTGTTTTCTTTATCAGAGGAATTGATAGCTCCGGAGTCTCTTAAAAACATAGACATTATGTGTAGACGTTGGGTTAATCAAACCGGGAATTAGAATGTGTGCTGTTAGTGCCATTTATGATTATGGAAGAGAAATGGATCCTAACAGTTGGGATGATTCCCAACGTGAGGCATTTCGCAAATTAATTCACGAAGCGGTGGAGTTCGACAAGAAGACTAAACAGCCTGATTGCGAAGATCCTGAAAAGAAGAAATGGTGGAACGCCATCGAAGAGGTTAAGTAAGGATATGTCATGGCCAAAGAATACATTTACACAAACACCAAATCAAGAAAGGTTCTTTTTCGTACTATTGAGCCAAACTATGTTTCGAAAGAAAGCATTGATTTGAAAATGAAAGAAAAGACAGGACAAGATCCACGCCTCGATCGTCATACTATTGAGTGCACTATTCGTGTGGTTGCTGATCCAAAACTACCTGCAACAAAAACTGTTAAGTAATGCTTAAGCGAGAACAGATATCCCCAACGGTTTGGGTAATTTACGGTGAAAACCAACCAGATGTTGCAAGAGCGTTTGTTCGCTTTCAAGAATATTACGAAAATGCTCAACTAAAAGGTAAAAAGGGACTTGTTGTTCGTGATGTTGAAAAATGGTGGAAGAAGTATCGTGACCGCGACGAGAAAGAATTATACTATACATTCTGGACTGGATTTAATGTTCCTGGTAATGTAATTCTTGATCTGCTTCGTACCAGTGAATTTCGTTCTGGATTTTCTTTAAAAGACTTTTTACTTCGCCCACATTACTATCCTCGTTGGCATAACGAGGAAACAGAATTTTTAAAATTGCTTGAAGACTTAACTATTGATCAGATTAGTAATGGATATTTTATTGGAATGTGGCGTGGTGCTGACCAAGTATTTGAACATGAAGTTGCTCATGCATTCTTTGCAACAATTCCAGCATATAAAGCTGAACAGATGTTAAACATCGGCGAGCTTCCAAAAGACCTGTATAAGGAAATGACTCAACAATTAATTAGTGTGGGGTATCACACCGATGTCGTGCTTGACGAACTTCAAGCATATCTTTCTTCATATCCTGAATGTCTTGGAGAGATTTTTGATACAGACAAATTTAATGACTACAATACCGCATTTGTTGAGACTTTTCAGCGATACCGTAATCTTCTAAAACCGGACAGTAATAATGGCTAATTTTCCAGACACATTGCGTATTAACAATCCCAAACTGCACGAATTGTTCGATAGGCTCGATACAAGAAATGGCAGACCTACAGACCGCAAGGGGATGATTGGTGATATAATGATATGTGCTCATATGACACAAGAAGAAGCTGAACAAGAAGCGATTTCTATAATGGAAATCGAACTGATAATACCCTCGTAACTCAGTGG
>JAGWGO010000240.1 GCA_028867395.1 Nitrososphaerota archaeon
CATTATTTAATAAGCAATTTGAAAAAATTGACGAACAATGGCGCAAGAAGTACATCGAAGAAATTCTTGTTGTGACTGGAGAGGATGGTATTAGAGAATACGGAATGGGACTCCGACGTGTTCCAGAAATTATTCCACAGCTTGTTGCTGATCAGGTAAAGGAAAAGTTCGGAAGCCTTCGTTTCTACCACCATGGTGGAGATGAATATTGTAATGGTGCAATTGAATTAGCAGAAGCACTCTCTACATGTATTTGCGAGAACTGTGGTGCACCAGGAACAGTTGGTGGACGTGGTTGGATTAAAACATTGTGCACACCATGTCGTACAAAAATTGATGCAGAACAATATGATATCCACAAGGATTCAAATGAATAATGGAGCAATTTACCTATCAGGTGGAATGGAAAAGGCTGTTGAGAATGGTGCCCAATGGCGCCGTGAAGTTTCAAAGAAGCTGGAAGAATTAAACTTCTTTCCTGTCGATATTGCTGCACTTGATCTTGAATACATCAAAAAGCATGGTCCTGTCTATCTTGACACCGACCCAAAGAACTATCTTCAATATAAATCAAACATCCGACATCAGTTCATTTATACAGATTTGCGGTTAATTACAGATGATTGTGATGCAGTTATTGCATATTACGATCAATCATTTAAAGATGGAGCCGGGTCATTTGCTGAATGTCAATGTGCATACGACCATGGTAAACCACTATTTGTTGTTTCTGCACTACCACACGTTCCATCATGGCTAAAGTCATTATCAACAAAACTATTTTTTAACTTTGAAGATTTATATCACTATCTGGCAAAGCTTCCAGATGATATTTTGAAAGCAGACCGTTACGGTAATCATAGTTCACAAAACGAATATCTTTGCTCGTTGTGTGGTAACGTGTTTGAAAAGAGCAAGCACCACTTTGTGTCAAAAGTTTCACCATTACTTTGTATTAAGTGTGTGGACCTTGTTCAAAACACTCGTGAAAAGAATGCTGATCGATATCAGTTTATTTCAGAGTATATTGCTCCAATTAAGGACAGATAATGCTAATCTATAAGAATTATCTCGGTGACGTTACCAAAGCTGAAAACATCAAGAGCTTTTGGGAAACATTAGATACACAAAACTTTTTAACTCCTGAAGAAGTTGTTGAAGACCTGTTCAATACATGGGACGACAAGTCAAAGAAGGAGTTTCTTGCTGTTGGATACGAAAATCTGATCATGCTCCATCACGGCTTTGGAACATCTATTCGCAACATATATGGCTTATGGCATCCAAAATATCCAGGCTCAATTCCCGGCGATCTAGGTGATGGGCATCCAGATGGTATATCGATGAAGATTATTGAAGGTTTGTATAAACGCATTGAAACGCAACATAGTGCGTTTGACGATGCAATGTCTATTATTCAGGAGAAGTAAAGTGCCTTACATTAAACAAGAGAAGCGAGACGTTCTTAATCCAGCAATTGATGCAGTTGTATCAGCTCTTCGTCAGCTTGAAAGCGACGACGAGAACAACAATTTTGAAGGAAACGTAAACTATGTATTTTCTTCAATTATAGCAAAGGCTTACGATACATCATATCGTTCAATCAACGATGTTGTGGGTGGTCTTACATGTGTTAAAGACGAGTACTATGCTCGTGTTGCAGTTCCATATGAAAAACAAAAGGCTTTTGAAAATGGTGATGTTTACGATACACCGTCAATTGATACGTTGATGAAAGACATAAAATAGGGTATAATTTCTAAATTATTGTACTTCTGGTGACTTTATGAAATATGTAAAACAAGACATCTCGACCGTTACCACGGGTGTGATTGCACATGGTTGCAATTATGTTGGAGTAATGGGAGCAGGTGTTGCGGCAGTGTTGAGAAGTAAGTTTCCTGCTTGCTTCATAGAATATGCCAAGTGGCTTCAAAATTTTCCTGATAGAAAAGACGCTCTTGGAGCGTGTCAAGTTGTCAAGGTTGGTGAAGACCTATACGTTGCAAATTGCATTACTCAAGGATTGCAAAGCTACGATGGGCAGCTTGCAACTCCTGAGGCTATTCACGAATCGATTGAAAGTGCCTATGCTGCTGCAAAAATACACAACCTTCCTCTGTACTTACCGAAAATTGGTGCTGGTCTTGGTGGATTGGATTGGGAACAGGATGTTGAACCTATTATCCAAAACTTGGCAAACAAATTCAGTGAAGTTGATACATATATCTGTGTTTACCCCTGAAAACAATAAAGATCTGGAGGATTTTCTATATATTGTTCAAGAAATCTATTATAAAATAGAACCAATACGTTGGTCAAAGGATGACATAGAAGATCCAGTAATACGTTGGATCCTAGACCAGATTGATGATCTTACGTGGATAAAATATAATGATCTTATAAAAAACCCTCAGGGCTTACCGCTTATCCTAACGAAAAA
>JAGWGO010000020.1 GCA_028867395.1 Nitrososphaerota archaeon
TTACGTTGTTGATCAAGAGTCCAAAAGACAAAAGTAATGTCAAAGTAAAGGCTGACAAAATAAGATACCTGTTGCCCAAAATTTCCATTCTATTCATATCTTTGATATTAGTTGCATAACATGATATTTGTGTATATGGAGAGATTGTTCTATATCCTCAATCCATGGAAAATTTTTCTGCAACATCCTATCCAACAGCATACACATCTCCACCAAATATGTTAACATTTTTAGATGTGGATGCTATGACGACATTGTTATAATTATACACGTTGATTGTACCAGATAATGGAAAGTTGTACCTACCCACATCAAGTAATGCCGTACCTCCTGAGACAGATGCGGTTGAAAGCACGCTTCCAGACGAACTAATTATAGAAACCACATTGGCATTTGAGGGTAAGTTTTTTACCTGAATGTTTTCACCAGTTGCAACATAATAGTCCGTAAATGTGCCATTTAGTAAAGCACCTGAATAAGAAGTCTCAGGTTCAAGATACGCGTTGAATGGCGAGGGCATCTGCAAGTTTAGTGATGTGCTGTTGTACACCATGTTGCCATCAAGATATACCTTGAGATAGTTGTTGCCATTTGTTATCATGGTACAATCCCTGGTCAATGGTTGGTTGGCACTGGCATTGACATACAACGGAGTATATTGAGTTCCTTCATTTGTATTCCCTAGCTCAGACGCTATTGCCCAGTATGTTGTAGAATTGCTTGTTATCGAAAAACAGGTTACATAGTTTACGGGACCTGGCTCAAATGTCTGCACATACATACCGTTCTCGTAATACTGACTTGGATTTGACGGCACTGAAGACACTGGTGTTGTTATTCTAGAGTGGAACAATATAGCAGTAGAGTTTGGTGTCACTGCATAAAATCCTGCATATGCATCGTTTGCTGGAGCTTGGACACCTACGTGCAGGCCTTGCGTATCTCTGTAAAAGTCATATGGAGCATTCTCACCCTGTGCGCTGCCACCATATTTCCAATATTTGGAATTTGTCTGTAGTTGCTGTTGGCTTTCAGTCTCATTATTTAGTGGATCAGATGCAACTAGTCCAGATGTGGTCAGTGTTATAGGTAGTGTCACAGTGGTAGCAGATGCAACAGTAGATGGTAAGCTTGTTCCTGCAGAATTTATTGCTGAGACTCGATAAGTGTATGTAGTGTTTGGTGAAAGTCCTGTGTCAGAGTATGTCGTGCTTGTGGAACCTGTATTTTGTACTAGTACAAAATACACCCCACCATTGGTAGAACGTTCAATCTCATATCCCGATATGGCAGCCCCCCCATTGTTTGAAGGTGCAGTCCAGCTGAGATTTATCTGAGATGAAGATACTGATGTTGCTGCAAGACCTGTTGGAGAGCCTGGAGCGGTGATAGATGAACCGCTTACAGAATATACATCTCCACCATATATGCTTGCAGGGTTAGATGCAAGGAGTACATTATTCGAATCATATATGTTGATATTTGCAGATAATGGAAAATTATATGGACCAAGATTTAATGAAGCTGTACCAGATGCGACAGGTGAGCTGGCAAGAACATTGCCGATCGAATCCACGACCTCTACTGTTGCAGCGTTTGTTGGAGCATTTGTGATTTGGATATTTTGAGAAGTTGTTGCGTAATAGTTACTAAATGTTGCATAGTGCATCGAAGTAGATGATGACGTGTCGTCTTGAACAAAAGTAACAAGCGGTCCAGACATGCCCAGATTCATGGTAGTGCTTGAAAATACCGATTTACCTCCGATGTAGACCTTGAGGAGATTGTTGCCATTTGTTATTATGGTACAATCCTGAGTATGAGGAAGAGCACTAGTTCCTGAGATATACAGTGTTGTATACGTCTGACCCGCATTACTTGAATATTCAACCTCCCAATAGTATCCAGTATCGTCAGCATATGCTTCACACCCTACGTGCGGTATATAGTCAGACCCTTCTACATACAGACCTGGATTAAAAACTCCGTCTGATATGGAATTTTGTGGAATGTTTATCGTAACATGATAGAGATGAGCGTTCGCTTGTGGTGGATTCGCATAATAGTTTACCCAGTTTCCGCTTTGTGGAGATTGCACTCCAATATGAAGTCCTTGTGAATCCTCATAGTAGTTATAGGATGTCGTAGTACCACCAGTCGTCAAGTCGCTAGTATTTCCAGTGGTAAGTGAATCAGAAGCAAGGAGGCCTGAGCTTGTTTTTGTGATAGAATATGCATATGCATCGACATTATCTGTCGATATGTTAGATATTACGATCAGAGTAATCATCAACATGACAGTTGAGGAAACTATGCGAGTGTTAGCAAGATTCATGAGAACACCTACTCCACCATTGGTTCAAGTTCTTTCATTATAATTTGGCCCTTCACACAATCTTATTCAAAGTGGACTTTTATCTGAATATGCGCATAATGATCTAGAATATACCTATGCATTGCTAATCCTCATGATGATTTCATTTTTTCAAGTTATAATAAGTTGGAGCAGTTTTCTTGTGTGAAAAAAGTTATTTTATACAATTACAGCGATTCATGGTAATAGACAGTAATCACATATATGGTATTAGCAGTATTTCGACACACAAAAATACAATCAATCTGTAATTTAACGCCATATCTTTTTTATAATATAATTACATATAACACTGACATGAAATATCGTGATAGAACGGAAATAACCAGTTTAATTTTAGAGATAGCAAGTCATGGTGCAACCAAGACAAAGATAATGTATGACGCTTATTTGTCATATACTCAATTGACCGAATATCTCTCATTTCTGACAGAAAACAAGCTGATAAAGCGTCAGGAAGGAACCGAACTTTACAGGCTTACAGAGAAAGGGCGCAAATTCTACCAGAAATGTAAAGAGATAGACGAAATGATTGAATCAAAAAATACTCGTGTAGACCCTTTTGATGTAAAAGGATCATCTCGCCGAGATCATTGATATAAGAATGACAATCTGATACCAATTAAAACTGAGATAAGTCAGATTTTATTTCAAGAAAAATAATAGGATACACGTAAGTTAGATTACGTGTGTTTTACAGTCCGCCTAGTCCAATTCCAGTCCCTAGTAGGCTTGCAGAGTATTGATTTCCTCCGAATATGTCGACCGTGCTTGACGTAGATGCAAGCTCTACACCACCTGCGCCATACACTTTGATGTATGCTGCAAGAGGCATGTCAAATTGTCCTACATTGATTGTAGCAGTTCCAGATGAATCTACCGGAGCAGTTGCTACCACCGTACCACTTCCTGACGAATTAGGTACTACGATGTCAACATATGAAGCGCCGACTGGATTGTTTGTTACTTTGATGCTTTCATCTGAAGTTGCATAATAGTTCGCATATACACCGTTTAGCAAGGCACCGGCATACGAAGTCTGAGGTTCAAGATATGCCTGGAATGGCTCCGACATTTGCAGATTTAGCGAGCTGCTTTCATATACCTTGACGGAGTCAAGGTATACTTTGAGATAGTTGTTGCCATTTGTTATTATGGTACAGTCCCTTGTGAGCGGTTGATTCAAACTGGTATCAACCCAGAGTAGCTGTTCGTTGGTTGCCTCGTTTACATTGCCAGTTACAGATACTACTGCCCATTCAGTACCAAATGATCCTGTAAGTGAGAAGCAAGTCACATAGTTTATCGGACCTGGTTCAAATGTCTGCACATACAGTCCATTTTCGTAATACTGGTCAGGTATAGAACGAACAGGTGTCGTGATGACAGCATGAAAGACCTTAGCCGTTTCATTTTGAGTAACCGCGTAAGGTCCAACCCAGCTTCCATCGGTTATTGCTTGCACTCCAATGTGCAATCCTTGCATGTCCTTGAAAAAGTCGTATGGAGCATTCGCTGCTATTGCGTCCCCTCCATAGGTCCAGTATCCATGATCTGCCATTAGTTGTTGTTGAGTCTCTATCTCATTGTTTAATGGATCAGAGAAGACAAGGCCTGATTTTTCTTGGTTGATTGAATACAATGTGGGTAATGGGAGTGCCAATGACACAATACCCAGATCTGGGATTGATGGTTGTAATGGAGATGTGTTTGGATCAAGAGGTGGAAGTAGGCTTGGCAGTATAGGGACAGGACCAGTTTGCACAGCGGCAGCTATTGGATTTACTGCTGATGGCATCAGTAGCAAAGATATCACTGCGACGCTACAAAAAACTAGCCTAGTTTTGTTCATTGTGTGATTTTGTAGTTTGGTGTTTATATGAGAATGTGTGAAATTCTCCAGTGAATTATTTACTGATTTTATTATAGAAGATCAGTGCACCATGGAATAGATAGACATTCATAAAATCATTGGTATCGTATGTTATCATGATAATCCTAAAACTGTAGTTAACAATCTGTAAAATATTCTGTGTTTTTTTACAAATAGCTAATAACGTATGAAACGATATTGTTGGTAAAATGCTAAGATCAAGATTTATGTTTGTTTTACTTGTACTTGCAATCCTTCCATTGCAATCAATTGCTTTTGGCATACAGGAATCTTCACCAAATCCATCCTCGTTCCTAGTGCAGGAGATTATTCTAGGACTCTTGCTGCACCGACCAAGGAAAACAGCACACTTTTAGAGAATGTTGTGCCTGAAGTCAAGAGCAAACTTGCCACTTCCATTTCAGAGCTACTTGGAAGCAAGGTAATTTCTCTTGAGATTGTATTAAACCCCAGAAATCAAGCACAGTTTGTTAATTGCCTTTATTCTATTAATGATCCTTCCTCTCCAAACTACCATCACTTTCTCAATGACACCACCATTCGTCCCTACCTACCAACATCAGGGCAAAAGATGTCAGTCATCTCATTTTTCACTTCACATGGGTACAAGGTTATCGATACAGCGTCACCATTCATACTAAAAGCATCAGCTCCTGTAAACACACATGAGCTAACACTTGGGATCAAACTTAGGATTTACAAGTCACTGATTCATGAAAATAACTATACTGGGCCAATGGCACAGGAATTAGCCCGTGCCAATAAATTTAGTGGCATATTTTATGCGCCAGACTCTCCACCCACACTGCCATCAAATATTGCCACCATGGTAAATTCCATACAGGGTCTTGATAATTATACCATCCCATCTCTATAGTTTATCCATGTTTTGGGCCAAGCATCTCATCGTTTTTCACATTTTGATCCCATCTGCCCTGTATTCCTTTGAAAATAACATAGCCCCCGCCTCCAAATAGACCTAGGGCTAGAGCAAGATAAAGAAATGCGTCATGTTCTGCTTGCATACAGCTTACTTGGATTGCAGTACCAGAAGAGTAGTCATAACAGTCGTCAAATTGTGTTGCCTGTATTGACATTTGAGAATATTCAGATCCTGCCATACTTGCGACATAAAATCCCGCAAAGATAATCATCGAACCTATCATTATTAGCCGTATGTCGCTCATGAGGGGGCTTTGTCATGCATAATATTTAACGTTGTAAGGTTCTATCAGTGATATCAATGGTCTTTGGCTTTGGAAAGAAAAAAACGACAGAAGTGCCACCTGTTCCCACCCAGAAGGAAAGAGAGGTCACATTACAAGAAATACCCTTGTTAATCAAAGAGTTGGAGATTCCGTCCATCTCTAGAGTGACAAAGGAAGCTAAAAGGCTGAAAAACGAGATAGAGTCAAATCAAAAAAGTATCTACAATCTAATCCTTCAATTAGAATCAGACAACCTAAAACTTGATGATGTGGACAAGAATCTAAAAGCGATTGGAAAAAGAGGGAAAGAGGCAGTGGTATCCACTATTAAGAAAGAGACTAGAGCCAAATTGACCACCATAGAGAGATACGAAGACGTAGTAGAACTTAACAATGAAGTAAATCAGACACTTAAGAGGATGGGGGACGTTCTTGGATTGCACACCAGAGTAATGCATGTTTTTGCAAGAAAGTATGCAGACAAGTTAAAAGAAGCGATTTCGGAGCTTGCACAAAATCGAAATTCCTTGCAGCATCTAATATCAGAACAAGAAAAATTCAAGTCTGATACCAACGTCATACTTGAGACCATTAAAAAGATCCATGATCTAAAAGACAATAGAACGCAAAAATCCCACAGGGTAAATGAGATAATAAATGAAAAAACAGATGCTGCGAAAATTATCTCAAGGCTTGAACAAGAGATATCAGAAATGAGATCCAAGCCAGAATACAATCAATTTTTAGAAGTAAAAAAGAAGATAGATATGCTTTCTCAAGAAAAATACAAAATTAGAGAAAAGATAAGTTCACAGTTTTCCAAGATTTCAAGACCGCTCAACAAGTACAGCTATGTCTCCTCATTTGACAAACCTATGAAAAAACTAATGGAGGAGATGATTGCAGATCCTTACCAGGTATTATCAACAGAAAATAAAGGACCAATGATAGAAATCTTACAAGCAGTAACCAAATCAGTGGTGGCAGGAAATGTGTCAGTAAAGGATTCCGACAGGTCTGCCGAACTTGTTGAAGAAACAATAGAAAGACTAGACGAGTTTTTAAGTCTCAAGGCAGGTTACGCAAGAAAGGTTTCCGACCTTGAGGCAAAATTGAACATATTTGATTCGAAGAAGCTAGAAGAAAAAGAAATGGAACTTGAAAAGACAAGACTGAATTTAATAGACCTGGAAGCATCGCGCGAAAAACTGGAAAAAGAGATTAATGAAAACCACGCTCATCTTGACTCCTTAAAGCGAGACTTGGAAAAAAGACTTTCCCAACTAAGCAATGAACAGATCGTGACCAAGATTCAAAATTAGAAACTTGTTCTAAGGTTAATTAGTTTCCATGCCAAACCAATTCTGTGATATTTAGTAAAAAACAACGAACACAGAGAACTATTACTGTGACTAAACAAGCTAGAGACGGGATTTTGACTTATTGCAAGATGAATCACCCCAACGAAGGGATCCTTATTTTGCGTGGCAAGTACAAGAAAGGCCAAGTCTTAGTGGATGGCCTAGTCATACCACCATTTTTTCATACTGGCCCCACGTTTGCAGGTTTTCCGCATACATTTTTGCCTCTCGATGAAAGCTATGTTGGAACTGTCCACTCACATCCAAATGGCGTGGCAAAACCCTCTGTAACAGACTTGCACAATTTTTTTGGTTTTGTCTCAATAATTGTGCAATCCCCCTATGAGGATGATGACTTGTTTGCATACGATCGTGATGGAAATCTACTTGAATTGACAGTGATTCAGGATGAAATCTGACAAAAATTTATAAGCTTTTTGCTATAACACGTAATGTTGATAAATTACAAGACTTATCTTATCTTCCTTTTTGGATCACTTGCTGTTAGCATAGGGTTACAGATGCTTTTACCCTGGCCATACGGCCTGATAGCGGCACTTGCTATCTTCATAGTATTCCCTCTATTCTTGAGAAATAGAGCACTCAAGAGAATGGGGGGTATGGGTACAGACACTGGCGCAGGAGGAGGCGGATTCTTCGGTCAAGGCCAAGGGATAAGATACATCTGCCTTGCATGCAACAATAGGTTCAAGGGTGGCATATGCCCAAGATGTGGCTCTAAGATGAAGAGAGCAGACTTTTAGATCCCAAAATGACTCTTGAAGAGCTAAGAAAGAAGGCATTATTTCAAAATACCATAGACACTTGGATAATGCTCTGTGAAGAAAAAAATGTAGACTGGTACTCGTCAGAAAACTACAAAAAATTCATGGCGCACCTATTTCAAAACGGTCTAAAGTTACAAAAATTTCCTTTATGCATCAAAGAGTCTGGAGGTATGTACCAAAGAGGCAAGGACAAGACCCAGTTTGCCGAGTCGCTCTCCCAATCTACAGATCCCAATGCAGCAGCATATACCATCAGGCTAAATGATGAAACAATAAAGATAATTCGTCAGTTCAATCCTAGCGTCGTAGTTTAGGATTAACTATAGTGTCCATCGCGTGACCAATAAAGACAAAGGCAAGGCCTGTTATTGCAATCATTATTCCAGGCGGTAATATCCACCACCAGAGACCCCTCTCAGCTGCACCATAGACACTTGCGTCATGCAATATCTGCCCCCATGTAGGAAAGGTGGGGTCGCCAAGTCCCAAGAAGCTAAGTCCTGCCTCAGTTGTTATTGCTGCTGGAACTGATATTGCAATGCTTGCAAATGCATATGGCAAAAGTTGTGGAAGTACATGCTTGAATATTATCTTGAAATCCTTCTGGCCCATCAGTTTTGAAGCCTCGATATATTGTAGTGTCTTTATCTGCATTGCCATGCTTCTTGATACCTTGGCTATACCAACCCATCCAAACAACACCAAAAATCCAACAATCAGAAATATACTGTTGCCTATGGTTACTGCCAATATTATCAAGAGGGGCAAGGCAGGCATTGCATAAATGATATCGTTGAAACGCATCATCACCTCATCTGTGACCCTTCCCTTGAAGCCCGCGTATACACCATAGACCAATCCAAAGACCACAGAACCTATGGAGACAGTTATCCCTATAAAGAGCGCAAGCGGTGTTCCCCACAAAATTCCTACTGCCAAGTCGCGCCTTAGCTCATCTGTCCCCATTAACCCATATGCCTTTCCACCAACAATGAATCTTGATTGTTCAAGCGTAAGATTCCCAGTTACATCGTAAGCTGTAACCTTGAAGACATAAAGTCCCTTTTGGACCTTATTTTGATCAAGTTCTGAAAAGACTAGATCCTGTGAAGGAATCGAATCGGTTGGAAATTGAAACTGGATATTGTTTTGTAGGTTCTTTTTCATCGAATTATCCGTAGAAAATAACATTCCTTCAAATTCCGTGTTTTCTTTAGACTGTGGTAAAGATGTAGACATCAGAACAGAGTTCGTTCCATCAGGTCTAGTGACCGAGAGTTGTACAAGTGGCGAGCCTTGATACTTTGCTGTGAATTGATAGATAAAATCACTTGGGAAAGAATCGTACTCGTATGCTGTTGCAAAAACATCAGTTACAACAGACACATTACCTGACTCTTGGCTGAAGTGTTGCGGCTTTAAGATCAAGTGCTCCGGGATTTTTTGCTGGAGAAAATAATTCACCCATGAAGGAAGTGCAGATTTTGGATATGCAAGCCAGCTTGAAGGATCGTTCCACTCTCGAAATGTTTCAGCTGGAATTGCGACAAAAGCAATTATTGACATGCAGATTAGCGCAACTATAATTCCTATACCAACTAGTGCAATAGTGCTAGTTGCAAATTCTTTCCAGATTTCTTTAGGAGAGAAACTCATTGTCTTCGTACTCTTGGATCAAAGTATCCATACAAAACATCGGCTAGAAAGATGCTTACAAGAAAGAATGCAGTCAAGACATAGGTTGCGCCTATTATTACAGGCAAATCAAGCACGCTAATTGCCTCATAGTACAGCCTACCCATCCCGGGCCAGTCAAACACCGCCTCGGTTATTATTGCACCGCCAAGAGAACCAGAGAGACTAAGTGCAAGAACTGTCACTATAGGAGGAGCTGCGTTCTTTAATGCATGGCGATACAATATCTTTTTTTCATCAATTCCAGCAGCTCTTTTTGCAGTGATAAAGTCCTCCTGCAAAACTCCAACTAGAAAATTTCGAACTAGATAGGCCCAAGAACCAAATCCAATCAGTACAAGTGTAACTAATGGTAATGTCATGTGATATAGAAGCGAAGTAAGATACCCAGGATCAGTTACTGAAATTTCAGGAGTTGCCCGTGCCGGAAATATAGGATATACAAATGCAAATAAAAAGATCATAATTATTCCCACCCACCAGACCGGAAAGCTGCTGCTCACTATGGCAAATCCTGATGTTATTTTGTCAATTTTTGAATTGACCTTACTTGCCGCAATAGAACCTAGAAATATTCCAAGCAAAGAGACTATTGCAGTAGCCGTAGTAAATAGCAAAATCGTCCTTGGAAGCTTTTCAAGTATTATATCTTTTACATCAGAAGAACCTGTGTCGCTTGTAAGAAACTTTGCATGACCAAAATCAAGTGTCAGTATTTTGTACATTGCAAGCCCAAGCCTTTGTGGCGTATACCACGGTTGGTCAAGCCCAAGTGATATTATCCTCTGTTTGATTTGATTTTGAATATACAGGTCAAGCTGTTCTGGATTTTTGAAGCTTGAAACTAGCGCCTTGTTATTTGTTACTTGTTGCCTTATGTCTAATGAAACACTCTGCTTTAGGATGGCGTCCATGTTAGCGCCTACCAGCGCAATTGTTATCAAAAGAGTGGCCATCAATACACCAAACATGGTAATTGCGCGTTTTACAAGATATTTTTTGAAACCCATTTTATCTTTCAACTCCTTTCAAGGCTTGTTTTTTTCTTACCCTAACATAAGCAAGACCTATCACGATACCTATAGATACAACAAGAATTACACTTGCATAGTTTTGATTTTCTTCACTGGTTTGCGTTATGGCATTAATTTTTGGAGATGGAATTTTATTTTCTCCTCGTATTGCAAGAAAACTAGTACTGAATGTATCTGGTTTATAGGCACTACTTGAGACTGTGAAAGCTTTGAAATCGTTTGCACCTATTGTAAAATTAAGAGTCTTGCCTGCAGGTACTGCAATGGTGAAATTCCCGTTGGTAGAGTTTTGCAATCCGCTATCTATTACTTTTCCTTGTGCATTGACAAAATAATAATACGTATCAGAATCGGGCGTTGTTGATACTGAGATATCAAGCTCCTTACCCATTGTCATGATAGTTGGCACGTCAATTTTTTCAATCTTTGGAATCTGCACTTGTTCAAATTTCTTCCAGTATCCTGCTCCAAATGGATATGTATTGTCATCAAATGACTTTAACGATATCGTTCTTGCTTCTGGTAAATATCTATCAAGGTAAAATGGTCCATTGCTTATCATAGCATTGTCATGTTCGTCAATCCATGACGTTGTTGCATTATATCTCAAGTTACAATAGCTAGAGTTGGCAAGCCCCTCCAATGCTGCAGGTACTTTGTTTTCTTTCTCAAACTCTTGAAGATACGACCTCATGATTTGCGCATCTTTTGGAACTATAAGCGATAGCCAATCAATGTTTTTGCTTACCGAGTCTGATCTTGAAAAAGCAAGCTTTCCATCCGTAACAGATTTTTCCATAGCATACATCAACTCCCATGGTATGTCTGGCCAAACCTGCGCGGAATCTGCTATCTCATTTTCGTCAAAATGCCAATAGTCTTGATAGACTTCAATGGTGTCACTGTCAATTATTCTAACTCCTATCAATGTGTCTGCTGCTTGGTTTGCTTTTGGAGAATATTCAGAGTCAAATGTTTTAGTCTGTGCGGCCCCATTTGCGCCCCATTGATATAGAAAATAGATTCCGTAAAGAACATCGTTCATATCCATAGGACGTCCGTTATGCCAGTTGCTAAATTTCATATGAAACGTTACCTTGCTTGTTGCCTTGACATCTGGTCCAACCTCAGCCCATTTTTGCTGTTGTGGATCCCAACGGATTGCATTGTTTGGAACATCAAGTTTTCCATCAGGACCTGCTGTTGTTACCTCCCATGTTGTCCTCACTGGCATGGTAATTCCAGTATATGGATTCTTAAAGTCGCCTGGGTCCATTACTGGCGATGACATCTCTTGACTGTACGAATCAGTAAATCCTGCAATTGGATTCCACGCGCCTTGATAGATCTTTGCAACACCGATTCTTAGAGTATAAGAGCCATCTCTTGAATTGATTGGCGTAAATCTGCTTGTTATACCAGCGCCAAAATCATTGATTATCCCCTGAACGTTCTTGTTTGCAACATACTGGTCTACCTGTGCCGCAAGAAATATCCTTACAGACTCTTGAACACCATCTTTAACTCCTTCATTTAACAATACGGCGCGCGTCTTAGATGAGGTAAAATTTCCAACAAAGATTGCTTTTGATATTGAATCAAGCGAGGCGTTGTTATAGTTCCAATATTCCGGATTGTTAAAGCCTGGCATGTTCGAAAACCACGGAGAATACATCTGAGCTATGATTACAGAATCATACCTCACAAACCCTCCAACAGTATAGGCCTCTGTGTACACATTCCACTGCATATCCTGAGGGTTTGAACCATAAACTACAGAAAATGCCTTTGATAGGTCACCATAGTTGGTTTTTACAACAAACCCAATCTTTTGCAGCTGAGAGGTCAGAATTTCACCAATTGCTTTTCTCACCTGATCATCGTTTCTGATAAATATTGTAATCTCAACTGGTTTTGATTTGTAGTACCATTTGTTATCAATTTTTTGTGCGCCGGCCTTTGTTAGCGCATCAGTTATCATTTGTTCTGCAAGAGATGGATTGTACTGAAAATTAAATGATTGAAGAGTACCCAAGACCAAGAGATAGTCTGGATCATATGGCTTGTACGCCGATATCATCGTAGAGCCA
>JAGWGO010000241.1 GCA_028867395.1 Nitrososphaerota archaeon
TTTTATTCAAAAGAAAGTGGAATTCTTGATCCAGGTGTTACAGATGGAGAACTTCATGTTCATCCTATGACAGCATTAGATGAAATTGCCTTAAAAACACCGGACCTTTTGTTTAGTGGGAAAGCTGTTGAACAAGTATTTGGACGTTGTATTCCTGAAGTAAAGGACGCAAAGAAACTTCTAGCGAAGGATGTTGACTTCTTGCTTGTTTGTTTAAGAAAGGTCTCTTATGGTTCAGATTTAGAATTACAATACACTCATACATGTGAAGGTGCAAAACAACATAGCTACATGGTTCAAGTTGATCCATTTATTAAAAAATCAAAGCGTATTGATCCAAGCCGTGTAACGAGCGATTTTACATTAAACCTAACAAATGGCCAGGTTGTTAGATTGGCACCACTAAACTTTGGAAGTTTTGTTGAGTTAATGCAGGCAAATGATCAAGATTTGAGTCCTGATGAACTCGCAAAGCGTCTTTACAATTCTGTTTCAAAACTAATAGCATCTGTTGATGGTGTTGAGAATCATGAGCAAATTCTTGAGTGGTTATCAAAACTCCCACCA
Organism: Nitrososphaerota archaeon; assembly: GCA_028867395.1. GTDB lineage: Archaea > Thermoproteota > Nitrososphaeria > Nitrososphaerales > Nitrosopumilaceae > Nitrosotalea. The sequence continues at coordinate 568 of JAGWGO010000241.1, forward strand.
ATATTAATGAAGCAAATTACAGAAGCTATTGAAAAGACAACCGAGTGGGGTCCTGATTTTAATGTAAAAATTAAGTGTAAAGATTGCGGGAAGGAGGAAGATGTCCAAGCACCACTTAACCCGCTTGCTTTTTTTACGTAACGATCAAGCACGGAAAGCCTGACCAGATCAGGAAAATGTTTACACTACTTCAAAGTGAAGTAACGAGCTTGGTCGATGCACTAATTAGCATTGTTTACTATATGAGAGGTTCAATCTCTTATGAAGAAATAATGCGTCGTACTCCTGGTGAACGGGATCGTATTAGTGTATTTCTCGATAAGCGATTCGAAGCTGAAAAGAAAAACCCACACCCAGTATACTAATTATGGCAACATTATCATTTTGTGCAACACCACCTTTACCTACATTTAACAGTTTATATCAATCTGTTCAACCGTTGCTGTTAGGGCCTTTTCCTGTTCCATCATTTCCTCCATTACCAACATTACCTTCACCAATGTTTATTGGATTACATATTCCTAATATTGAAGCAGTTCAGTTTGCTTCTGAATTACAGTGTAGTCAGATATTGAATCTAATCTTGGATATGTTTAAACCAGTTGTTAGTTTTCTTGGATTAGCCCTTAATGATATTCTACCAAAGATTCCATTTCTTGGAATAAACTTAATTCAGTTACTTGAAGGTGATGCAAATGTTTTTATTGCTCAACTTGAAGGAATTGCAGCTAATGTAATTCTGGGTATTAGTTCACTACCAAGTCAATTATATAACAACTATATCATCCCAGCGCTATCAAACCTACAAAAATATCAGCTACTTATTCGTAGTTACTTTGCTTCATTGATTAATGTACTGTTTGGACTTGTAAATCAAGTTGCCCATATTTTGAGTGTTGGAGCATTAACCCTTCCAACAATTCCTGATTTTGGAGAATTTTTTAATGGCTATGTTTTTTCTATACTTTCACAATTTATAGTTACAGTTGATGGAATTCTTGTTCTTCCTGTTGAGATTTCAGTTGTAATTGCTCTTGTTGGAGCAGCCTTAACGGCAGGATTGGGATTAGCATTTGATACTATTCTGCCAGAACCGCTTCTTCCAAGTTTGAATCTGCCAGAGTATACTCTACTTGAACAATTGAAAAATCTTTATACAAATTTTTCAGTATCGCCGTTGCAAATATTGCTAGATTTTATTGTTAACACTCTTCAATTAAGTGTAACAATTCCAAAGATCTGTATTGGGATTTCAATTCCAGATGTGGCAATTCCACCTTTGGTTGTACCAGGATTTTCACTTCCAAATATTCCATCGATACCTTCGATACCAGATATAAGTGGTAATTTAAATTTGACAATCAAATTGCCATCAATCTCTTTGCCAAGTATTTCGCTCCCAAGTATTTCATTGCCTTCGGCTACAAGTATTTCAGGAGTTAGTGTTTCGTTGCCTTCGGTATCTTTGCCAAGTGTTTCACTTCCAACTATTTCAGCTCCAAGTCTAAATCTATCGGCACAGGTGTCACTTCCAACGTTTAATTTACCAAATATTTCTATCCCAACGTTTAAGTTTCCACATCTTCCATTCCCTATGTTTTCTATTCCATCATTTACAGTACCAAGTATATCAATTCCAAAGCTTCCATCGATCCCGTCAATTAACGTTCCAAACTTAAAACTCAATGTTGCTATTTCAGCAAATATTAATGTAAAAATTTAAAGAGGTTGGTAAGCGTCTCTCCACCACTTTGGAATCATTTGGAATGTCATCTTATAGAGATATCCAAAGCTGGCATCTAATATGTACACTTTGCCCCAATCATCTTTACTGCGAACAACACGTCC
>JAGWGO010000242.1 GCA_028867395.1 Nitrososphaerota archaeon
GTTTAGCGCCATTAGTCCACATTAATTTCTCAATTAGAATACGGCTACCAACTTTAATGTCATCTGAACATTCGGGACCAACTTTAATGACAACTCCCCAGCGTGCCTTTTCTGCATTTGTTGTTGGGCTAACAACAATGATTCCAGATGCTGTTACTTCTCTAAATCCTCGTTGATTAATTTTTTTGTCGTTGAGGTTAGTAAAGTCGTCTTCGAAAAGAAAAAGAATGTTCTTTTTGAGAGTGCGAATATTAAGTTCAGGAATCTTTTTTGTCATATATGTTATATCCTATAAAATTATTCTTTTGATGGTCGAACTTTTTGCTTTGTATTATGCTTTTCTTCTATCGTTTGTGTAGCTGTAATATCAACCACTTGAGTTTTTGGTTGTACATCAATCATTGGTTGAGTTGCTGTTGATTCAACTGCTGCTAACACCTCACTATCTACATCAATTGCTGCCGCTGATGCTTGCTTTGTAATTTTTCGCAAACGACGACGAGCCTTTTGATCAATAAATGCTTGACGGGCTTTGACATCAATCGATACTGGCTTTCCAGCCAATCCTCGTTTGATCTTTAGAAGATCAAAATCAACAATTTTTCCTTTGGCGCTTTTTACTCTTGGCATTACATTTCTCCGCGTTTAGTGTAAGAAGTCTGCAATGCTAAGTCCGTATTTGACAGAATCGACATCATGTACCCCAATTAGATACAGAACATATGATGAAACACTACTGCCACGACCAACACCCCAGACGACACCTTGATTAGTTAGCGTATTTATGACAAAAATTAGGACTCGCAAAACATCCTCTACCCCGTGTTTTTTGTAGAGAATTAACTCTTGCGAAACCCTATTGATGCGCTCAATTAGTTCCTCGTCGAGATATTTTTTCTGCTCGCATTCTGCTGTTAATTTATCAGTGATATAATCAACAATGTTTAAAGTTTTATACTCGTCAGGAATATTCCAATCGAAATTAAATGGCCGATTCTTAAACTTCTCGTAAATCTTTTCTTTGTCGCTCACAAGAAGATTATATCGCTGAATTTCTTCAGTAATCTCATCAACAAAAGCAATAGGATTAGCAAAAGCTTTTGAAATAGATTTTGCCGGATACGACGAATCGCCATCAAACCAAAGTGTGCGATCTTTGAGGACAGTTTTACTCAAAGGCTGCGACATAGCCGCCCTTACTTGTGTCGATATTTGGTGTTTTAATTTTCAAACCACCAGATTTAACTCCACCAGGCGTTGCTTCATTTGGAGCTGACACCAAGCTCTGTTCCACAGATAGTGACGTTGGAGATTGTATCATCTGCCCCGCTGCAGGTGCGGAGAATGCTGATGGTCCTGCAGCACGAATAGGTCCACGAGGACGACGTTCTTCAAGATCCTCTTCCTCGTAGCGCTGACGTGGGGCAGGGACGTCAATTACTTCTTCAATCTTTGCACGAATTGTTCGCCACTGACTGGCACTTGGTGTCCAATCACTTTCCTGCATTTCTTCAACTCCTGAAAGCCAAGCACGAAATTCATTTAGTGTGAGCTTCTTTTTAGGGGTTGGAGGTTGTTGTGGTTTCTCTTGTATTTGTTTTGGTCTCGCCATTATCGTATTCCTTATTCATCTCTCGAACGTTGGCAGCTAATACATTGTTAGCTTCACCTTCGATTGTTTTTATATTTCTATATAATTCTTCATCAGCTTCTGCACATAACCTATCTAGCAAATCGATGGTAAATTGCATATCATAAGGTTCACCACCGCATGCAAAGGCATACTGTCCATCTTCATCGTCTTGACAGATACAGTAACCCGAACCATCATCAAACATATCACGCTGTTGTGGGTTTGCACTAACTCTATCTAGTTGTTCTTTAATCAATTTCCAGTCATCCAAATCAGGAAGTGCACCCTTCTTATCTTGAATTAACTGTGCTAACCAAGAACGAAATTCATCAATAGTAATCTTTTGTCGCTTAATTAGGTTAATCTTTTTCACACCAAATCTCCTACAACTTTGTCCTTTAGGTACTTATTGTAGGTATCACCGGGGCTCACATTAATCCAAGCACCTGGTGATACAGGATGACATAACATTTGATGTTTGTTTAAGGGCGGACCTACATTGATAAATGATGGAAAATATTGCTTAATCGTAATAATTTCAGTTCGAACCATTGGCATAGTTGGACCATAAACCATAGCTCGAAACTCTCTGCCTGCCACCTCACTCAATTCAATTACGTCAAGAACCATTGACTCTTCATCTGCGACAAGAACATTCCAATTTGCTGGTAATGGAAAATCAAACCCATCAACAGATACAATAACAGTGGGAGCAACAATTTCTTCGAGGATTAGTAATGGTGTTAACTTATAGTCAAGGATGTTTAG
>JAGWGO010000021.1 GCA_028867395.1 Nitrososphaerota archaeon
GATCCTAACTTTGTAACAGGAATCAACAACATGAAGGCAGCAGGTATCACAGTAATTGGCTATGTCGATACTGCTTATGGCTCTCGCTCAATATCACAAGTAAAGACGGAGATTAACAACTGGTCAAACTGGTATCATGTAAACGGAATATTCTTTGACGAGATGGACAACTCTGCAGGTGGCGAGAGTTACTATAGCACTGCCACAAGCTATGCCAAGTCTTTGGGCATGACCATGACTGTAGGAAATCCAGGAACGTCTACTGATTCAAGTTACATTGGAACCGTGGACAACATTGTCATTTATGAGACCACGGGAACGCCTTCGCTTTCAACTCTACTGTCGTACACATTTAACGGATTATACTCAAAATCAAACTTTTCATTTATTGCATACAGTGTCAGTTCACTCCCAAGTGCAAGCTATCTTGCAAGCGCAGCAAATGATGTAAGCTACATCTACATCACAAATGCTGGAGGTTCAAACCCATACGATGTACTTCCTTCCTATTTCTCAACAGAGGTTGCAGACCTTGATACCGGTTCTGGCAGTACGGCTACTGTTCCAAGTGCGCCAACAGGATTAACAGCTAATACAGGAAATGCGCAGGCTGTCCTATCATGGATAGCGCCATCATCTAACGGCGGATCTGCAATTAGTGGTTACAATGTATACCGAGGTACAACATCGGGCGGAGAGAACACAACTCCGATTGCAACAGGTATTGCAAGCACTACGTATACCGATACAGGTTTGACAAACGGTCAAGTATACTACTATGTTGTCAAGGCAGTAAACTCTATTGGTACGTCGTCAAGCTCAAATGAAGCAAATGTTACACCTGTTACATCTGTTACAGCTCCTAGCGCACCAACAGGTCTTACAGCTAATGCGGCGTCATCATCTCAGATAAACCTCAACTGGACTGCACCAACAAACAACGGCGGTTCTGCAATCACTGGATATAAAATTGACCGATCTATTGATGGAGGCACTACATGGTCCAATATAGTATCTAATACGGCTTCTACTAGCACTACGTATACTGATACAAATCTCTCATCGAGTACCACTTACACTTACCAAGTATCATCTATCAATAGTGTAGGAACAAGCTTACCATCAAACACAGTCTCTGCTACAACTGGTAGTGGCGGTGGCACAACTACAGGCAATATAGTATTAAACAATGTCCAGTCAACCTCGGGTACAGTTTCATCGTCATACAAGATAACACTCTCAAACTTCAATGTTGGCACTGGTAATGATAGATTACTAGTGGTCGGTGTCAGCGCAAACAACAACAATGTTGCATCGATAACATTTGGCGGAGTACCACTCGCAATGAAAACATCGTCATTTTATAACAACGATGCAGAATTTTGGTACCTTAAAAACCCAACAGGAACTGGAAACATTGTGGTTACCATGGCAGGACCAACACAGGTTGTAGTAGGTGCATACTCTTTCTCTGGCGTAAACCAGACAAGCCCATTACCTAACAGTGTCATAAGACACAATACAGCAGCAAGCAGTCCTTCAATATCGCTTACTACAACATATCCAAATGACTTGGTGCTTGACCTGCCATCCATCTATGGCGGCACTACGCTCAACTCCTCAACATGTAGTCAACAATGGGATGTTAACATGCCAAGTGCAATCACTGGAGCTTCAAGCTCAACACTATTGCAATCTCCTGCTGCTGTCACATGCGGTTGGACTGCAAGTGGAGGCGGTGATCTGTGGGATGACGCAGCAGTTGAGATAATGACAGATACTCAATAGTTCAAGTCATATCTCAGATAATGTGCAGTTAGGTATATCACATGGCATAATTTTTACGCATTACAATTTTTTCATTGTGGCGTCTTGTTGATGTTTTTGATCAACAAATTCCAAAACCTGATCAAGACTATTTACAGTATTTTGATTCTTGATCCTTTCATATGGTATGGTCAACAATCCAAAGTCTTTATCAAAACATATCTTTACCACTTCAAATGCTTCGACAAAATTTACGCCAGTATTGAGCCTACTTTGCAGCGCTCTGTATTCTGCCAAACCCTTGATCGCGTTAGCGCGCAAGTATAGCTTTCTGTGCTGGGACCAAAAGATCTCGATAAGCTCAACTTTCTCGTAAATGACATCTGATATATCATAAAAGATCTTTGGATCAAAGTCCCTAGTCAATGGAATCTCATAAGATAGTATGTTGGAGTTGAACCTTGTAGCTTCAACTGTGGCTGTAGCAACAGCTCTGTGATCATGATGCAAGTCTCCATGAGAATGAGTTATGATGAGATCAGGGTTTGCCTTATTTACAAAATGTTCTATGTGGTTTATCAACTCACTTGTTACAGTAAGCTTGGAATCTTCAAAGTTGTCAATCCAGAGCTGCTTCGCGCCTATGAATTGCGCAGAACGCTTAAGCTCATCACTTCGTTGTTTTGGATCACCTGAAGCTCCGCCTCGTGTGAGTGTGTACATGTACACATTATGTCCTTCTCTTGCGGATTTTAAAAGAAGACCTCCGCATCCAAGCTCAATATCATCTGGGTGTGCCCCTATTGCCATTATGTTCATAGCAAGATATTATTTGTATTTTATTTAACATCAGACTAAAATTCTTCTAGTGGTTTTCTTTGTGAGATCTTATCTACACCAAATATAAAATGATTATTTTGATAAAAATTTACATGACAAGACTCTAGAACATTCTTAGTATAATCAAATATGCTTTCAAAATAGTATGAAACCGTGAAAAACAAATATTTTAGCGCAGGAATATTGTCTGCCGTTTTCTTCGTTCTGGTTATATCTCTAGGAACTAGTCACACCGCATACGCGTCTAATACTCTATCAATCAATCTGCTACAATCAGGACTGGTTGCATCTGATCCACTAAATAATGAAACTGAAAGCCAACAACAACTACAAACAAGTAACGGATACTGGCGATATGGCGGAGACGCAATAGCAGAGAATGCTCCTTATGACTTTTACAGAGACACTCAGGGGTTGCACATAGGTGCAGAGTCTCCAGATAAAAATGGCACATATGCAGGATTTTATGCTATTACGCCAAATACCAATGCTCTCTTATTCCATTCTATAATATCTACTCCTCTTAGAACAATTCCTAACCAGCAATATGAAAATGGAATGTATGTGCAAACAACCCAAGCACCAGTAAATTATGTTACATGCGTTGCTGTAACTAACAACAATGGAACTGTTTGGCAGGTTGTACACACCTATGGAACACCAACCCAGTCAGTCGTATTTGCCAATCTCTGGACTGATCCTAGTCCAAATCAACCACTGACAAGAGACTGTACCATAATAACAAATGGCAACAACTATCTCAAAGTGTACATTGACGGAGTAATGGTCTATTCGAACAATCTGTTAGTGCTTGGAATGCCCTCACCATTTAATGCGTATCTAGAGCCAGAGAGTTCCTATCGAGGCCAATTACTCAATGGAACATTTACAGACTTTTACATAACATCAAATGAGACTATTCAGATAAAGAACAATCCATCCAACGCTAGAACTGTATCTTTAATGGATCAATCAGGAAATGTACTTGCAAACGCATCAGTATCTGGTGGTAATGCCTTCCTAGATGTAGGCAAGTATGACTTTCCACTTGCAACTACTATCAACGTCTATGACTCAAATAACGTATTGCTTGCATCAACGCCAAATCCTGTAGAGATATACGGTGGAGATGTGTATTCTGTCAGCTCTCCTACTTTCCCACCGCCGCCAACAGGACTTGTAGCCTCTACAGTTTCCTCATCTCAGATAAACCTCAACTGGACTGCACCAGCAGATAATGGCGGATCTATAATTACTGGATACAAGATGGAAAGATCACTTGATAATGGCACTAGCTGGAACACTATAGTAACTAACACGGGAACTGCTACAACCGCATATTCTGACACTGGATTATCATCAAATACCACTTACACTTATCGGGTCTCTGCAATAAACTCAGCAGGAATCAGTTCTCCATCTAACACAGCTTCTGCAACTACTTTGAGCGCAACACCATCTATTGCATTGAACAACATACAGTCCACATCAGGGTCAGTCTCATTGCCGTCACTTCAAATTTCGCTTGACAACTTTAATGCAGGAACTGGTAACAATAGGGCACTCATCGTCGGTGTGGGAGCAAGCAACAATGCAGTAACATCAGTCACATTTGGAGGAATACAACTGACAAAAAAAGTACAATCCTTTACAAATGAAGATGCTGAATTTTGGTATTTGAAAAATCCCAATGGGACTGCAAACATAGTTGTAACAATGGGAGGACCTACATCTACTGTTGTTGGCGCATATGCCTTCTCAGGAGTAGATCAGACAAACGCAATACCTGTTAGTGTAACAAAGCACAATACTTCTGCTAGTAATCCGACAATCTCCATTGCTACGACATATCCAAACGACTGGGTACTTGACTTGCCATCAATCTATGGCGGTTCCACACTTGGCTCACCTACATGTACACAAGAATGGAACCTTAATGTCCGAAATCTAGCCACTGGCAATATAACCAGCGCATCAAGTTCTGCAATGGTCTCATCACCTAGCACATATACATGTGGATGGACTGCAAGCATTGCTGAACTCTGGGATGATATAGCAATTGAGCTAAGAACAGCAACCAACTAACAAATCAAACAAATAATACTTATGGTGTTGGGTAGAATAATATTTTTATCAGTTTTAACCATGGCATTGTGTTTATCTTTTAGCATATTGTCACAGAATGTGTCCGCAGTCCATGGAAGCACTGCAGAGTTTCATACGGAAGATGGCAAAGGCGTTAATACCAACACAGCTAATCATGCAACACCACAACACTACGTGCCACCATCAATTATATTTCAATACATAAAATTACATCATTTGAAATAGATTATTTTCAGCCTACGATGGTAATATGTGCTCACATCCCTGTATCTTTCCAGTTTTTCCATCTATCTTTACAATTATGATGTATTCGTGGAGTAAGCCAACTTCCATTGCTACGACCCACAAGTCATTGTCATAGTACGAGGATTTGAATATGACGGGGGAGTGATATTGTTCCAAAAACTTTCGAGCTATTGCTACCGCTCTGCTTGCATCAATACTTAATTTGTTATCTGCGGACTCATCGTTTCTAGACATTTTTATCTAGTCACAATAATGATCTGATGAATTTAATCATTAAGCTAATTCCTTCTGTAAAAATCACAGATAATATGATTCCAAAATTTTTTGTACAATATTAAAAATAAAGTAATGATCTTCCATAGGAATATTATTGAATATTATAGCTATATTGTGATAAATCCCAGTGTCAGTTCTATGTTGGAATTGAGATGCATTGTCGGATACTGGAATTTGCTACTTGGTAAATAATCTGGAGACATAAACAGATTTGTCATGCATTCATGTTGTTGGTCAGAATGTAACATCTGTTAATCTGTTACTGATAGATATAGTTGAACCATGATTTCGTTAATTCTGTGTGTTTTTATGATACTGTCTAACTTTCATCCTGCACATGAGGAGGAACATGTGCATGAATTCAAGGTCGGACTTATGGTTCCACTATATGTTCATCCTGGCTCAAAATGGGACGATCTCATCGAGGTAAAACACCATCATCCTACCATACCATTTGTTGCGATAATTAATCCAAGCAATGGTCCCGGATCAACTCTAGACTCAAACTATACTGATGGAATAGAAATCTTAGAGTCAAGTGGTATTGTGGTACTAGGCTATGTGGACACAAATTACGGCGTACGAAATTCTACCACCTTAGAATCTGAGATAGACTCATACAAGAACTGGTATGGTGTAAATGGAATATTCTTTGATCAAATGGCAAACGTGCCAGGAAAAGAATCCTACTATGCAAACCTCACAAAATACGTCAAAACACATGGTATGATCATGTCTGTTGGAAATCCAGGAGTTGATACCATGCAGAGCTATGTTGGCACAGTAGATAATTTGGTATTATATGACAATGCGAATCTCCCACCATTGTCACTATTCAATGGATGGCATGAAAATTTCAACAAGCGTAATTTTTCCTTTCTCTCGTATGGTGTCGGGTCTCTAGATGATGATTATATAAAATCATTAAAAAAACATGTGGGGTATTTGTATGTTACAGATCAGAATGGTGGCAATCCTTGGAATGCTTTACCACCGTATCTTGACAAATTAGTTGAAGAACTGCAGTCTTCCGAGCCGTTTGTATGTCATGCGAGCAAATGCTAGGTTCGTTATGTGTAAAAAGATGGAAAAAAGCTAGATTGCCAGCTTGGCGATTTTTTCGTTACTTGTCTGTGATACCATGTCACCAATTTCTTCGTACAGGTGCATCACTTTCCTTCCCTTCTCAGTTATTCTGTATAACTGTATTCCTTCCTCATATGCAAGAAGCTCGTTTTCTTCCATATATGACAAGTATTCTTTTAGCTGTGTGTATGAGAGATAGGCCTTATACATTATCTTGGTCTTTGTAGCGCCTGCACTTACAGAGTCTAATATCATGGATACAATCTCTGCTCTGCTTCTGTATTTCATACCGATTTTTGAGTATAATGTTATAAAAACAACTCGCTCAAGTTTTCTAGAAGATTGTTCTATGATCTAATCCTGATGGGTGTTAAGTCAAGATTTGATGATTGTTCTAGTATTTTCTACCCATATCAAGATAATCGTCAGATTGGAGAACTAGATAGATCGGAATCATGCATGCGGAAACTTATCTACGGAGTGTGCTAAGTATTGCTACATTATTTGTAATAGTCGGCATTCTTGTTCTATATCCTCATCATGACGCTTTTGGGATGTCGTCATCGGGACTAATTATTCCTCTTTATAGTTACCCTGGCACGATTTGGGATCAACTAATACAAGAAAAAAACACACATGACTCTGTACCGATAATAGCAATAATCAACCCAGCTAATGGACCTGGCATAAAGGACGAAAATTATGTTACAGGTGTACAAAACCTGCAGAATGCGGGAATAACTGTAGTGGGATACGTAGACACAAGATATGGCACAAAAAATGTAACTTCGATAGAGTCTGAAATAAATTCATACAAGGATTGGTATGGTGTAAACGGAATTTTCTTTGATGCCATGTCCAACATTCCAGGTAATGAGACCTATTATAAACAAATAAACAACTATACAAAGTCTTTAGGCCTCACATACACTATTGGAAATCCTGGATCTGATACTCTGCCAAGTTATGTAGGTACGGTGGATAACATTGTAATACATGATGCAAAAGATCTTCCGCCATTGTCATTATTCGATGGATGGCATAAAAATTTCACTAAATCAAATTTTTCATTTGTATCGTACGATGTAAATGACATAAACGCGACTTATGTTCAAAATGCTACAAAATATGTTCAATATTTATATGTCACTAATTTGAATTTGCCCAACCCCTTCTTGTCTCTTCCAAGTTACATCGATAAAATAATGAGTTCTATTGAAAATGGAAAACAAGATAATGCAACAGTTTCAATAATAGTAAACACTTATTCTGACGACGATAAACCACTCAATGGCCTTTGGGCTACCATTAAATCAGATAAAAACACCACTTCTGGTTTTAGTCCATTTTCACTTAGTGTTGCCGGAGGGCATCAATACGCAGTAGATGTAGCAAACTATGGAAACTACACATTTGATCATTGGGATGACGGCACAACCGCAAATACGAGATTAATTGTACCAACTCAAAATGTCACATTAACTGCATATTTCCAAACAGGTCAGAATACGTCAAATCAAACCAATTCTGCAAATATTCTGAATCAAACCAATTCCTCAAATGTCTCAAAGCAGACAAATTCCTCAAATGTCTCAAACCAAACAACATACCAATATTCTCAACAAAAACCAACTATATCTTACACTACGAGCCCAGTGAAAAATATAGGATCTATCATAGTCAGCACAACATATCCAGACGGAGATAGGGCTGATTATACAATCCTGTCTTTCAAGATATATCAAGACACAAACCAAACCTTGTATAGACAAATAGACACTGTATCTGGTAACCCGTTCTATATTGGAAACCTGCCTCTAAATCATCGATACAAAGTAGAGGTCTTTGTAAATAGCATGTGTGCCGATATCGAATACGCCAATCTCGAAAAATCAACTGAGCAATTGAAAATGTCTCTCCCTCTGCCTGTAGGGATGCGACTAAATGTATTGTACAACGATGGCTTCACACCTATCTATAACGCAACTGTAAATGTAATGTCTCAAGACAACAAGACATGGGCAGCGAGTTCCACTGATCAATATGGAGAAACAACGCGTCTTTGGTTGGAACCTACTAACACAAACACTCACTATGTAGTTGGTGTAAAATTAGGCAAAAACATTTCGTATACTTATTCGCCAGTATTCTTGTATCCAGGTTATGCTACAGTAAATGGATATGATCAAGAGATCAAGATAACTACGCCATGGCCATCGACTATAAGCAGTCCAATTGATGTCAAAGTATATGATGCGAAATCAAAACCATACTCTATTAAAAATGGAAAACTCAACGTAGGAATATTTGATGATAGCGGTAACAAAATCGATGAATCACAAGTTAATCCAAGAGGCGAGGCAGTTTTTACAAATCTTAAGGTAGGTGAATATACACTTCGGGTACTGGGTGTGAAAGATGGATCTGCGTGGGGAAGTTCTCACATTGTGCTTGATGGCACACGAAATAACTTTGCAATATATGAAACTCCATTGTCTCAAAACAACCAAACCAGCGTGGCATCAACAAATCCTATTCAAAAAGCATCTTCTGCTAACGACTAGAAACAGTGTTTGTTGCAATCTATGTATCGGTACTATCATTATCTGTGGGTAACATAAAGGAAAACGTGGCCCCGCTCTCATCTTTGCCATTATTTTTTGCCTCTATGCTGCCTCCATGTGCCTCGGCAATTCCCTTGCATATGAAGAGACCAAGCCCAGTTCCTTTCTCAGACTTTGTCGCAAACTTTGAAAATAAGATGGGTGCAATCTGTGGGTCTATGCCTTTTCCATGATCCTTTACACTTACTTTGACACCTTTATCTACATGTGTTGAAGATATGACGATATCTCCAACATCGGTAAACTTTATGGCATTATGCAATAAATTTGAGATAACTTGTGATAGTCTGTCTCTATCGCCATTGATTGTGGTTTTCTCATTCTCTGGGTGATACAATATCCTTATGTTTCTATTCTCGGTCTGTCTTGATTCGTCCTTGATTATGCCTGAGATTAATTCATTTAAATCAAAAACTTCCTTTTTCAGAACAAGAGACTTGCTTTCCAGCCTTGTTACGCTTAGTATGTTTTCAGTTAAACGATAAAGCCTTTTTGCATTTCTAGTTATTATTTTAATTTCAGGATTGTCTTTCCCTAACTCTTCTTCTAACAATTCGACGTTAAGTAATATTGGCATAATGGGGGTACGTAATTCATGTGCTGCGATGTTGATGAACTCTGTTTGCATTATAAGCTGTTTTTGAACTGATTTGAAAAATTCTGATGTGATTATTTTCACAGATTCTGATTTAAGTGAGCTGGAAATTATTGGATCTCGAATTGCTTTTTTGATCATCTCATCTTCCATCTGGGTATCTCTTAAAACTTGAATAAAACTCTCAAGAGCTTCAAGACCTCTGCTTACTCTGATGTTTGCTTCTCTGAATACTGATTCTTGGTTTAACCTTTCTTTAATCATTGAATGTTTTAGCTGTATGTCAAGCGTAGTCTGATTCAGTCTTTCTCTTACTTGTTCTATTTTTTGAGCTCTCTGACGAATCATCTCTTCTCTTGCCACAAAGGCGTCTTTCTTTACCTTCTCAACCTGCTCTCTAATGTAATTCTGAATTTTTTTCACTTGTGTGGCATGAATTATAGCCCTGTCAGTTTCCTCTGTTATCGAAGTCATACTTTCCCTCCTAGACTCTTTAGAATCTTATTTTGCATCTTGTCGTATTCTTCTTCGCTAATTGCTCCTCTCTCATAATCAAGTCTTATCTTGAGCAGTCTTGATTTTAATCCAATCATCTGTTCTCTTGATTGCTGTTCTCCTGCAAGCCTATTACATTCATTTAAGATTGATTGAAAAGTCAATTTCAAAATTAGGTAAGTTATGATCATCTCTTACCTCAACAAAAAGAGTATGGTGCCCAAGGACCACTGAGATGAAACATCAATCCCTCCTGCCTGTATCTGCCTCTAAGAGTATCTATCTTGGCATGAAATTTAGATGTTTGTTCTTTATCTATCAAATATGAAGCGTTTAGAACTATCTGATCAAAATCCGATCTTAAAAGACAGCTTTCCTGTGAAGTTTTTGAAATCTCAGAATGTATCTCGCCGCTGAGTTGCTCTATTTTACGATATGTCTCATTTCTTACTGCCTCATCCATCTTCATTTTAAGAAAATATCCAGTTCCTTTCCCGGATGAATCTATTTCTTTTTTTATCTTTTTTATTGCCGGGTTATTTTGTGTTCCTACAGAAATTTTTTTGAGATCTTTCGTGTCGATTACTATCTTCAAACCAAACTCATCCTTGCCTTTGAATTTCGTCAGTTTCGATTTGAGATCTTTGTAAGACTTTACCAACATCTGCTTTACGCCTTCATCGGACTTGAACATTATGCCAAACCTAACTGGAATTGTTGTGCCTTGATTTCTTGTTTCTTCTATGACTATCTGATGTGAGGTTATGGTATCAGCATCCGGTTTCATATCTTTGAAAGGAACGTTGCTAACTATCGCGCAGATGTCTTTGTATGGAATTGCGTATGCCTGTTTGCTAAATAATGCTGTGTTGCCAAAATGAAAGTCATGCATACCATCAACAATACCATATAGGTACTTGCCATTAATCATCTTGTTTCTCTCCATCTTCTCTGGCCGTGCCAGGGATTGCTGAAAGAGTTGCAAGAAGATCTAGGGCTATTAGGTCAATGTCTGCAACTGATACAGTCACTCTACCTACAACCACTGCTCCCTTAGACAATAATCTATCAATTAAGTCAACAAGAGATGTTCTTGCAAGTTGTCTATCTTTTGATTTGAGCATGCCCTTGAGTACGCCATCAAGTTCATCTTTTTCCAAACCAAATTCCTCTGAAATGAATTCCATCTTTTCTTTTATCTGCATGAAAGCTAGACCTAGTCTTTCAACCTCTTCTGTTGTTAAACTACCTGATTCTATCCTTCTAACGGCCTGTCGTTCAAGAACTTGTCTTAGCAATTCTACTATGACAAGAACAAGTTTTGCCAAACCCTTCTGAAGTTTTTCACCGTCAAGATTAATCTGTACTGGATTGTCTTTTCTCGTTTGTATCTCTGATCTTAACAAATAAAATCACCTTTTTGTGCTTTTTGCAATGATCTTCTTTGGTTGAATTTTTTCCCACTTTTCCCAAGGGAGCTTTATTCCATATCTCTTGGCAGTTTCAAGTGAGGCTATGACAAGATTAATCTTCAATGAGAGCAGATCCACCCCAACGATTGATACTGTAATGTCTCCGGTTAGGACAACACCTTTGTCTAAAATTCTGTCTACTAGATCTACTATGGTTAACTGCTGCTGTGTTAGTTGTTTAGATGACATTTTCAGTTTGACCTTCTCGTTTCATTTTGCAATATCCACAAATGCCGCTATCTTTGAACCAATGTCTATCGCAAAATCCTTCCAAATATTCCTCTCCTACCGTTTTTGAGAGGTGTGACATTACAATGTCGAGAGGAGTTCCACGTTGACACTCGGGACATCTAGTAAACACCCATCCCGAGCTCATTGCTTTTTTAAGAGCGACATCATTGAACTTGCCGCAAACTAGACATACTGCCAAACTAAATCAATTCTCTTCTCTTATTTTGATGGCAATCCTGGAGGCGCAGCTAATCCTAATGCTGATGCATATCTAAGGAATGTATCTATTCCAGACACGACGATTCTTGCTCTAATCACAAGAATTTCAATGCCTACAAGTGAGACTGACAAGTTTGCGTCAACTACCAAGCCTTTGTCTAACACTCTGTCGACTAAATCGTAAATGTTTAGCATAGGTCGGTACATTTGTTGTTGTGACATATTCTAGACTCTTGACCTAGGAAATTGTTAGTAATAAACTTCTATGATAAATTGTTCTAGAAGAATCTTCTATTTGCAGGTCCATCTTGAATTGTATTTAAT
>JAGWGO010000243.1 GCA_028867395.1 Nitrososphaerota archaeon
ATACCGTTTGATTCCATGTCCTTTATTCTCTTCAATACAGTGCCGGGTGCAATCCCAAGCTCGTCAGCAAGCTGCCTGTACGAGCGTTTTGAATTTTTCAAAAGCTCTTCCAATATGCGTCTGCCGAGATCGTCAATTTCCATGCTACTATGAACACATGTTCAATAATTAAGGGTTTATTTGTGCAATTATGCATAAAATTGAGTATATCCCTATATCATTGGATAACGTATAGCACCCCATGTCAACATATGACGCATCTGGCAAGACAATGCGAAAACGCCATGATGAATACCTGCCAATAGCAGTTGCCATAATGCTGGCCACCTGCTTTGCAGTGATCTTTGGGATCAATGCAGAAGCTGGAGGATATGGTGGCGGAAACAGCCCAGTGACCTTCTACGAGTCTGCTGGTCTGATGAGTGCAGGTGTCCTAGTAGGCTACCTAGTGTTTGTCTTTAGGTCGACATAGAAGAATTGAGAAAAGCCAAATGGGCTTTTCCTTTCCTAATTTTGGATTTGTCCAATGTGGCAAAAGAAGAATCCAGAATCAAGTCCAATAGAAATTTGCTGCAACAAGATGCCAATTCAAAAATGCAATCTTGTTCTTACAAATTTCAAATGATTTCAATATAGATTCAAATCCAGAAATAATCTTAGCATAACCAGATAATCTTTGAGGCACTCTTAACATCAATGAATACAAAATGCAAAGCACTGACTGCAGTATTCGCAATTGCTGCAATCTTTGCCATTGCATCAATAGGACCGTCTGCATATGCAGACCAGGGAGCCTCTGCCTCAAACAGTTGAGGACAGTCAGCCTGTAACGATGACTGCAAGGGACATTCCATGGTAATACCTCAGGTCGATTTTAGCAGGGCACCCAGTCCTCAAACTCCGGAGGCAATGCCCAGAACCCAACCCCCAATAGGAACAACTCCACAACCTAACGGAGAATCAAGTTGCAATGATGACTGCAATGGTGCAGTGCCAGCCGGATCATCCTCCAACCAAACCCCATGAGGGCACAAAGTGGATAAAATAACCTATCCATCCTTTTTTATTTTTCAAAAATACATTTTTA
This sequence comes from Nitrososphaerota archaeon, assembly GCA_028867395.1. Taxonomy (GTDB): domain Archaea; phylum Thermoproteota; class Nitrososphaeria; order Nitrososphaerales; family Nitrosopumilaceae; genus Nitrosotalea. The sequence continues at coordinate 1,088 of JAGWGO010000243.1, forward strand.
AAAACACATGCGTTTGATTGGTATCCTTGATTATTGAGGGCAGAATCAAATATAACTAAACTCTGGCATATTTTCAGAAATGGTGTCAGAGGACCACCAAAGGATGTTAAACTCACTTGCAAAAGCTCTCGAGTCTCAGGGAATCAAGATAACCCACATAGACATGGCAGACACACCGGAACTATTTGACGAAAAGTACAGAAAGCTTTCCAAGCCAGAGGAGAGAGACGGATACTCCCCAGACTTGGAAGGCATGAAGGGCGCACTGCGCCACTTTGGCGAGGTCAAATTAAAGGTCAAGGGCGACCCCGACATTGACGGCCAGCTCAGGGCGTTTACAAGCAGGGAGATGAACGGAAAGGAGGTTCCCTTACACATAGTAGTGCCAAAGGAGCTCAAAAAAGAACTAGAGGGCAGGCTGTACAAGTTGGGCCTCTATGACAAGTACAAGAAAGGCGCAATCATGGTCTGGGCATAACTTACTTTATCAGAGATCAATCATCTTTTGCAAAAGAATTTTTCCGGCCTGATAGAACATAATCTACCTTTATAAAATCACCAAGTTACCAAATCTACTGCTAATGCAGATATCAAGCGAGTTTGATCCAAAGAAGGTAGAGGAAGAAGTAAAGCGACAGATATCAGATATTGATTTAGAGAAATTAATTTTCGATTCACCAAACAAGACAAAAAAGACTGCGTTCATAGAGGGTCCGCCCACCATGAATGGAACCCCCCATGCAGGCCATCTCCGTGGCAGGATAATGAAAGACCTGTGGTACAGGTACATGACACTTTGCGGATACAAGGTAATTTTCAATGCAGGGTGGGACACCCAGGGACTCCCAGTAGAGCTGCAGGCAGAAAAAGAGCTTGGAATATCGGGCAGCAAGTCGCAGGTAATTGAGTCGGCAGGAATTGAAAAGATTGTTGCCGAGTGCAAGAAAATAGTTCACAGGTTCAATGAAAAGTGGGTCGAGTCAGACAAGTTGCTTGGCATGGCGCTTAACCAAAAAAATGCCTACTGGACATACAAGGACCAGTACATTGAGCGAGAGTGGAAGTATCTCAAAAAGGCTCACGAGAACGGAATTTTGTCAGAGGCCTACAAAGTTGTAGCATACTGTCCTAGCTGCCAGACATCTCTGAGCCACGCAGAGGTAAACCAAGGATATGATACCGTACAGGACCCGTCATTGTACTACAAGGTAAAGCTGCAAGACGAGGACATTTACCTTATTGTTTGGACCACAATGCCATTTACTCTAGTTACTGATACCATGGTTGGCGTAAACCCAGAAGAGACATA
>JAGWGO010000022.1 GCA_028867395.1 Nitrososphaerota archaeon
TAATCAATTGGCTCGTGGCACGAAAATATCCCAGATGCAATGTATGCATTTAGTTTCTTGTCGCTTGCACCTGCGGTGTGGCCGTTTACTATGCCGCCATTTTCAAGAATGTGTCTTATGTTTTGAATTGTAACTGGGTCATTTGTTGTGACTTTGGTCCAAGAAAATACTTCTCCCATCCCAAGAACACTTTCAAGCTCAAACGCTTTTTTCTGCTCTGCCCTTGATATTGTCCTTGCATGGCTAAACTTTCTGTCAACTGGTAATCCTCCAGGTATCATGTGAAATACCCGGATTGGCAACTCTTCTGTCATCCTGACAAATTCTCGAAATCCCTTGTATCCGCAAACGCTTACGATATCTATCGGGTCAGAAAATAATGATGTAGTGCCACAAAGAAGTGCGTGTTTTGCAAGCTCAGATGGCAAGATATACTGGTCTATGTGTATATGCGGGTCTGCAAATCCTGGAGTGACAAATTTTTCTTCCAAGTCTATTACTGCAGTCTTTTCTCCCACAGTGTGTGTTGCATCCTTGCCAATGTATGCAATCCTGTCTTTTAGAATTGCAATCTGCATTTGCGGTATTATCTCCCGGGAATAGACATTGACAAGCTTACAGTTTTTCAATACAATGTCTGCCTTTTTCTCCCCCATGGCTACTTGATTTAGCGGTCCTATCAATTCCGAAAGAGAGATTGTCCTCACAAAATGATTCTATGCCAATACGCTATTAAAGCGATATTCAAGGCTTGATTTAACGAACCTTAATTTCTGTAAAATGTGTAAACAACATATGAGATGGACGGGCCTGCCGATGACACTATTGATAATAGGTGTATCTTTGGCGATTTCTCTCATCTTATTCCAGCTTGGAATTTACTTCTTCTTTTTGCCGATAATCTTTATTCCATTTGCAAGATTTTTCAAAAGGCCTGCCAAGGTCTCGCGCATCTGTCCTGTATGCAGCATGCATTCGGACGGCAATTATTGTTCCAGATGCGGAACCAAGATCTTATGAGAGGCAGATTCCCTAACACCTTTAAATTACGGTCAGGAGTCGACATCTTTTATGAACATGCCCAAGGAGATCAGAAGGTATTGCCCCAAGTGTAAGAAGCATACTTTACAGAAGGTTTCCTTGTACAAGGCAGGAAAAAGAAGAGGTTCTGCAATTGGTGAAAGAAGACACGCCGAAGACAAAAAGGGATATGGCGGTCAAAAGTTCCCCAAGCTAGCCAAGCCTGCAAAGACAACAAAGAAGATGACACCAATCTTGATGTGTCCAGAGTGTAAAAAGAAATTTAATGTGGCAGGAATAAGACTAAGAAAGTTGGAGTTAGTGGCACAATGAAAAAAGCACAAATTCTCATTCCAAAGCCTGGAAGCAAGTTCCAGAGAGTCCAGTGTAAAGAATGTGGAGAGGAGAGTGTTGTTTATTCTCATGTATCTACTACAGTTGCATGCAAGGCATGTGGCAATACATTGGCTGAGCCAACAGGCTCTATTGCAACAATCAACGGCAAAATACTAGGTAGTGCCGAGTAGATCGTAGTCTCTTTTTGTGTTAAGATTTATCGCAATACGCCTGTCGTCGATTAGAATGTAAGACTCTATTACGTGCTTCATGCCCTGGATTTCTTTTGGATTTACAATCGATATGCCCGTAAACGCACATTCCTGTCTGTTATAGTTTACAAGATATTCTGGTTTAGTTCCAGTCGAGTCCAAAAATTTCTTGCTCACAAGAACACTGGTCCATGGTTGCCCCTCTTCATATTGACTTGCAATTTTCTGTATAATTTCAGAATCTAGTAATGCTAGATCACCAGAGACTACAAACACATTTTCGCTAAAATTTTGCAGCGCCTCACTTAGATCTTCAACATATCCTTTCCCTCTTGTTTCCATAGTTGGCATCCCAATCTCCCTGACAAACTCTGATGTCTTTGGAGCATTAGGGCTCGTGGCACATGTTATCTTTGAAAAACACTCTGATTCTTTCAGGGCAGAAATGACATGCTGTATTACAGGCTTTTTGTACTTTAGGAGTAGTTTTTCCTGGCTAGATTCCATCCTTGTTCCCTTGCCTCCGCACATTACAAGAGCGATCATCGTGATGCAAAGATTATCAGCGACGCAAGCCTTACAAGCTCGTTGCTTGCTCCAAAGACGTCACCTGAGATCCCACCAAAGCTTCTCTTTGAGATTGCAAGAAGCAGAAATGACATGCCCACTGTTGCTCCAATTACTATAATTCCTGTAATGCCACCAAGTACCACCGCCGGTATGATTGCCAATGCTGATGCTGCTGCCAGTTTAGCAGGGCTTTTCATGTATTGCGTAAATGGGGAGCTGAGTCCTTGCCAGGCAGAAGATCCTCGATTTGCCTGCAGTACCATTGCAAACTTTGCCATGATCTCGCTTACCAATATTGCTTCCAAGAGAACAAGCCCCTTCATCATAGAAATTGACATTATCATGCCAGCAACATAGAGGACTACCGTTACCACCCCTGCTGACCCCACTGCAGGGTCTCGCATTGCCTTGAATTTTTTCTCCTTTGTTCCTTTTGCCATCATGCCGTCTGCAAAGTCGCAGAGCGCGTCAGTGTGGTGTATCCCAGTCATGATAACAAGCGCCCCTGTCAGAACAAGGCCCACAATCAGTGGTTGCACATACAGGGAAAGCCCATAGCCTGCACCTCCAATAAGCAGTCCGATAATTGCTCCTACAATCGGAAAGAGATACATGTTTTTTGCAACAACATCAAGCTCAGTCCCTTTTGATGGAATGATTGTTAGGAATGAGATGACTGAAGAGATTCCTTTAAGCAATGTTCCACCAACCCAAGTAAGACAAGGCCACAATTACTGGAATCGTAAAAATTGCAGCAAACAAAATTGCTGTAACCTTCATCATTGAGATTGCTGTCTTGAAGTGTTTTTCTGTAAATTCAGTGTTGCCGTCTCCCAATACATAATGATCTAGTTTTTCAAATCTCACGCCAAGGGCGCCAGCCATAGTGGCCATTGGATATCCAGCGTTTGGGCTTTCTGTTTTTGGCCCATCTCGCTTCATTACTGCAACAGATTGTCTCCAGTTACACCCTACAATCATTCCTGCAATTATCATTATCATGCTAGTCAAGCGCGATGGCACAAAGTTTAGCACCTTATCACAATTTGCACCAAACCATCCCAAGTTTCTAAAAAGATCATTCTTGTATCCAATCATAGAGTCTGCAGTGTTTACCGTCCTGTAAACAAATGCTCCTGCCAACCCAAAGAATGCAAAGTAGAACAATGGCCCTGTAATGCCGTCAACAATGTTCTCACTTATGCTCTCAAGTGTGGCAGAAATGACATGTTGTCTATCAAGATTCTTTGTGCTTCTTTTTACTATCATAGATAGATTTGTTCGGGCCGCATCAAGGTCATCCCTTGATATGGCATCCATTATTTTGGAAGCATGTCGTTGCATTCCTTTGATTGCAATATTAGTCTTGAGCAAAAGGCCGATTACAAAGACAGAGGATGCCAAGACTAGAATTTTTTCAATTCCCAGATCCAAATTATTAAGATAAGCAAATGCATGATCTACAAAATAAAATACAGAGCCAACAAGTGCAGTTATAGAGACTACAACAAAAATTCCCCCCAACTTTTCAAATCCACCGCTGTTTGATTTTGCTAATGGTGTAATTTTTCCAATTAACATTCCAATCCAAGCTGTAGGATGATATTTGTTTTTTGGATCTCCTAGTGCAAGATCAAGTAATAATGCAAACACAACGGAGAGAGCAAGCACTAACATCAATTCAAGAGGTCACCTATTGCCTTCATGTTAAGGTTTGATCTCACAGTGCGACTTAAATTCTCTATCTCTTTTTCAAGAGATTTTGTGTATCTTTCAGTAAATGACACTTGTTTTGGGTTTGCATGAAGCGAGTCTTCATCAGGTATATCAAATTTTAAGAGCGGGATTGTTCCAAATACTGGCCTGCTAGTCTTTTTCTTCAAATATGTAAAACCAGGACGCAAAATTCTTTCGTCTCCTCTGAACTTGTTTATCACATAGCCCTTGATGAATTTCCTGTCTTTACCAAGCAACTCTAGTGTTCCCACCACGCTTGCAAAGGTTCCTCCCTTGTCAATGTCAGACACGAGCAAGACGGGAGATGAGCAGTACTTTGCCATGCGCATGTTGGCAATATCGTATTTTTGCATGTTTATCTCAGCAGGAGAACCTGCTCCCTCAAGAATTACAATATCATATCTTGACCTTAGATAGTCAAGAGACCTTTTTGCAATTTCAAGTCCCTTTGTCAAGGCAAATTTTTTATAATATTCATCAGCATGCATTTTCTTGTAGCTTTTTCCCATGACAAACACCTCACTTACATAGTCTCCAAGGGGCTTGAGCATGATTGGATTCATGTGGGCTGAGACCTCCGTCTTGGCAGCAATTGCTTGGATTGCTTGTGCCCGCGAGATCTCAAAATCATCTCCTCGATAAGAATACGAAGACATGTTTTGCGACTTGAATGGAGCTACCCTGTATCCCTTGTTTGCAAAAATTCTACACAATGCAGTGACAAGAGTTGTCTTGCCTGCGCCAGAGGATGTGCCTTGAATCATCAGCGTTTTTGTCATAGCTTATTCAATTCTCTTACAAGTTTTTGGTTTTCGCTGTGAGTCCTTACTGCAACCCGAATGAACTTGTCATCAAGGCCTTTGAACGAGCTGCAGTCCCTTACCAGTATGTTTTTTTTAATCAATTTTTTTTGCATATATTTTGCGCCAATCTTTGATTTTATCAAAATAAAGTTTGCTTGAGAGTCATGGCACTGGAATTTAGTCTTGGATATAGAGTCTTTGAGAAATTTTCGTTCTCTTACAACTAGTTTTCTTGTTTTTTCTAGGTGAGACTTGCCTGACAGTGCCTTCATTGCTATATTTTGAGAAATACCGCTCACATTCCAAGGAATTTTAATCCTGTTTAGTATACCAATCATGTTTCTACTCCCAAGTCCATAACCCACTCTCAGGCCTGCAAGTCCAAAGGATTTTGTCATAGACCTCAAGATGAAAAGATTATCAAATTTGTGCAACTTTGAAACAACGCTTTCCTTGGGACTTGACATTTCAATAAAGCACTCGTCAACAAATGCAAATACAGAATTTTTTTGTGAAGCCTCCAATATCTTTAGCATATTTTTTTGGCTGGTAAGAACTCCGGTGGGATTATTAGGATTGCAAATGAAGATGCAGTGATTTTTTGGAATTGATTTGACAAATTCGTCAATGTCTTGGTTTAGATTCATTGTCTCAAAGTAAGAGACCTTGGAGCCCTCAAGTCTTGCTGCTGCTTCATATTCTCCAAAGGTTGGGATAGGAATCAAAACTCTTTTTTTGCCAAGAAATGCCTTGCTAAAGTTGTATATTATTTCAGTGGCTCCGTTGCCTACAATTATTTGATCTTTTGTAACCTTGAGATATTTTGCCAAGCCCTCCCTGAGTTGAGTTGAATCAGAGTCAGGATACACCGAAAATAATGCCGAGGTTTCTTTCAAGGTATCTCTCACAGAGGAAGGAAATCCAAGAGGGTTGACGTTTGAGCTAAAGTCCATTATTTTTGGATCAAACCCAAGGCCTGCCGAATAGATGCCGCCATGAGGTACTGTTCTATGGTTGGCAACTGATGGCGCTACCCTTAGTTTCAACACCCTTTTGATATTGCATGGCTATTTAGTTGTGTTTTGGTTCCAGGTGCTAAAAGAATATTAATTGTATGAGAGGAATTTTGTCATATGAGGAAACGTGTAGCTATCATAGGCGTTACTGGAGCAGTAGGACAGGAATTCGTGGTAGCCCTCAATAACCACCCATGGTTTGAGGTAAAGCAGATAGCTGCCTCCGAGAGGTCTGCAAAGAAAAAGTTTGTGGACGCTATAAGAGACCAAAACAGTGGCATTCTCAGATGGCACATTAGAGACCCAATTCCAGATTATGTTAAAGAAATGGTTGTCGAGCCAGTTGACGACATCAAGCCTGAAAATCTTGATTTGATATTCAGTTCTGTTGAAAGCGAGGCTGCAAGAGAGATAGAGACTAAATTTGCACAATATGTGCCAGTCATCAGCACCTCTGCTGCATATAGATACGAAGATGACGTACCCATACTAATTCCAGGAATAAATGACGACCACATTGCACTCTTAGATCAGCAAAGAAAGAACAGAGGTTGGAAGGGATTTGTTGCCCCATTACCAAATTGTACCACTACAGGGCTAGCAATCACTATGAAGCCACTCCTGGACAAGTTTGGCGTTCAAAAGACAATCATGACATCAATGCAATCAATGTCTGGCGCCGGAAGATCGCCTGGCGTCTCTGCGCTTGATATCACAGATAATATCATTCCATACATACCAAAAGAAGAGGACAAGGTAAGAATAGAGACTGGCAAGATTCTTGGCAGACTAGTAGACGGAAAGATTGATCCAGCAAAGATGAAGGTAAGTTGTACGTGCACAAGGGTGCCAGTAATTGACGGTCATACCGAGACTGTCTTTATAGAAACAGGAACACATGCCGATCCAGAAATGATAAAGAATGCAATGAAAGAATTTTCAAACAAGGTAAGCGTATCCGGTCTGCCATCAGCACCAAAAGAGTACCTAATGGTCAACGAGGATCCGACAAGACCACAACCAAGATTAGATCGTGAAATAAATGGAGGCATGACAACAGTAGTAGGTAGAATAAGAGAAGACACTGTATTTGACAATGGCATCAAGTACGTGCTATTTTCACACAACGAGAAGATGGGCTCTGCAAAGGGAGCTGTGCTCTTGGCTGAGATGCTGTACAAGAAAGGCTACGTCTAAGATGCAAATCATAGAAAAATTATAATAACAAGTTTATTAAGATCCATTTATTCACAATAAATGGTGTTTTGAATGGCAAAAGTGGATGATTTAGATATGATAATTTTATCGGAGCTGTCCCAAGATGCAAACATCTCCGTTCCACGAATTTCAAAGAAGATTAACGTAAACTCGTCAGTTGTTTACAGCCGAATCAAGAGACTCATCAAAAGGAAGCTCATCGAACGCTTTACCATCGTAGTAAATGACAGGGAACTTGGCTATACAGTCAAAGCCCTTACAGGCATAAACATGGACTCTAAGATGAGAGATCATGTCATCGAGGAGCTCTTGAAGATAGGAGAGGTAAGAGAGATTTCTGAGGTAACGGGCAGATTTGACATCATAGTTACCATGTACGCCAAGAATCTCGATGAGATGCACAGGCTTATCTCAGAAAGAGTAGGTCGAATACAAGGTGTACAGCGCTCCGAGTCCTTCATTGAGATGAAAAGAACCACAAAACCCATGCCTTACAAGCCAGGCAAGTAGTCCCCCAAATTTTCAACCTATAAATAACAAAAAGGCTCCAAAGAGTGACGAGCGTGTTAACAACAAAAGCCAGTTCTAGAATTAAGACATACTATGAAGTGACCAAGCCGAAGATATGGTATCTTCTAGTCTTTACTGCTATGGGCGCGACTTATACTGCTTCTAATATTTACCATATTCCAGTTTCTGCCCTGACTTGGGCGCTTGTCACCTTTGGTGTCATTGCAGGCTCTGCTGCAGCAAACACTCTGACAAACTACAATGACAGAGACATTGACGCCATCATGGAAAGGACAAAGGATAGACCAATTCCTAGTAGAAGAATATATCCTGCAAAAAAAGCCCTTCACTTTGGGTTAATCCTTGCTGGAATTTCCCTTGTTTGTGCTTTTGCAATTAACACATGGGCAGGAATCTTCATGGCATTTGGCCTTGCAGACAATATCCTAGTTTACAGCAAACTTCTGAAGCGAAGAAGTAGAACCAACATTGTCTTGGGTGGATTCTCAGGCGGAGCTCCTGCAATGATTGGCTATGTTGCAGTAACAACAACTGGACTGTGGGATCTTGGACTAGTCATGGCAGGACTTGTCTTTGTTTGGATTCCAATGCACATCTGGAGCTTAACATTGCATGTCAAGGACGATTACAATAAAGTAAAGGTGCCAATGCTTACCGCAGTAGAATCTGAAAAGACATCGGTTAGAGTAATTGCAGGAACCACACTTATGATGGTGCTGTTTAGCGTCTTGCCATTTTTCATGGTAGACAGCTCTGGAAAACACTTGTTCCATGAGATCTATCTTTACAGTGCAATAGCTTCGGGTGCAATAATGGTGGCATTGAGCTTGTGGCTGCTTGTCAAACCATCCGAGAGAGCTTCTTGGACACTCTTCAAGTTTTCAAGTCCATATCTTGCAATCTTGTTTATTGCATTAATGGTAGACTCTGTCCTAAGATAATTTCATGTAATTTTTCAGAGATATCTTGTCCAATCCAGGTATCTTTGCAATCTCAAACCCTTCAGGACGTTTTGAGAAAGATCTAGTTGCATCTATCCCCATCTTTGTTGTAAGCAAATTTTTCTGATCGCTTGACGGATCAAGGCTTGAACCTCGCACCTTTGGAACTATTACCAGCTTCTTGTCTGCCTGAAACCTTGTAGCTATTGCGTATTCAACCTCTACGGGGTTTGTTGGGTTGATGTCTTCGTCTACCACAATCACGTGTTTGAGCGACCTGTGGGCACCAAAAGCTGCATCAATTGCTTTTTTTGGATCTGATTCTTTTTTCTTTGATATTTGCACAATTGCGTGAAGCCAGTTACATCCCCCGTCACTTAGTACCACGTTTCTTATTCGTGGCATGACTTGCTTGAGATTTTTATTGAGTTTTGCCTCAATTGGCATTCCCATCAATAAGCGGTGTTCTGCATATCCAGACAAAATATCATGAAATATCGGCTCGTTTCTAAAGTACATTTTTTCAAGCTCAAAGACCGGCTGTTCTCTCTTAAAGTCATATGTCCGAAGCATTTCCACCATCCACTCCTTGTGGGTCCTGTCCCTTAGTATCCTGCCCTCAAGGACAATCTCTGCTTCCGAGGGAACAAGCGTGCCAGAATAAGGACTCATTGCAAGTGTAAGCTTTTTGCCAAGTAAGACATTGGCAATCTCAAGTTCGTCCTTCCCCCAGTCTGCCTGATATGCACCTGCTATGGACACGGCTGGATGTACACCTACCGTGATGGCCACACGAAGGTCCTCTCCTCGCTCCTTTGCATAGGTAAAAGACCTGTGAAGATGCCTCCCTTCCACCATCCTTACAGAGAAATGGCGCTCGTCAAGCCTAAGAAGCCTATGAAATGACGAATTTTGTGTTCCTGTCTCTTGATTATTTGTGTAAATTACAGAAGATGTGATAAAGGCACCTGGCTCTTTTTCAAAGTGCGTTATTATGGGTAGGTCATAGAGGTTTTTTGAGTGGTTTTCCATGAATCTGGCTTTAGAGACTATTTTTGGTTTTGATGCATGGTTGATAGCATAGCTTACCTTATCGTGAATCTTGTCCTCTGTTGTGCCCACTGCAACTGCAAATCTCTTCTTTGTACCAACAAGATTTGATACAACACGGAATTTGCTTTCCTTGATATTTTCAAAGAGTACTGCTTTTGAGCCGTCAAGTTTTGCAGTGATAGCAGCGATCTCATATTTTGTAGAGACCCTCTTTTTTATGATAGCCAGTTCCTTTGCCTTGGCTACCTGGCCGAGGTATCCTCGCAGATCTGTTGTCATTATTTGATAAGCTCCATAATTTCGTTCATTAGAATCTTCATGTTTTCAAGATCCAACTCCTTTTGTATGTTTAATGAAAAAATACAGATTCCGTTTATAGTTGAAGCTACTCTTTCCGAAACCATCTTTAAAAAAATAGTTTCAGATTTGGACGGTATTACTGTTGCAGTACTTGTACGACCACTAGAACCAATTGAAACTACGAGCGTTCCAATTTTTTCCTTACCCTCAGTTATGGAAATAAAATTTCCATTATCAAAGGGAACGATTTGTACCAAGAAATCGCGATGATCCACATTGACGGTTTTTTTCCGATAACCGGCTTGTGACACCATCAGCTTACGTCAGCTGTTCTACGTCTTTATTGCTATCGCTTCTAATTGATCTGCTTCGACTCTAGCTCGTAGTTTTGCTTTGTACTTGAGGTTTCGTGGTTTAGTTCTGAGTCTGTATCCGCAGCAAGGACACCAAAGACCTTCCCATTTGATGAAGATCTCACAAATTTGACATCTTTTCTGTCCTGATGCGTAACGTCCCGTCCCTACTGGCTTCTGTGCCTTGTATCTTGTGCATATTCCTTTACATGTCATTTTTTAGTCACTTTTTACCTTGTGATATATTGTAGTATATCTATGATTTAAGCATAGATCAGAAATTTCTATAATTTAGAATCCTTTTTTTTATAAAATTTATACAGGCTCTTCAATGGAGGGATCAACACTTTTCAGAAAAAACGAGGAAATGTTCTATAAATATGTATGCCCTTTTGAAAATGAAAATTTTTCAAATTTTCGGGTATTTTTTCAATCAATTATTTAAGGATTCTTGATCGTTTTTTCGAATTTTTTCAGCCAACTCTTGAGAGAGGCAGGATGAGGTGTCGATATCCCTCTCTTTGAGTGATATATCTTGCAGATATTTTGTCACGAATTCCACGTTTGTTGTAGTTCTTTACCCGAAGTGACGTTTTACGTTCATCCACAAATTCAAGCTCAAAGTGTGAACAAAAACGAAGGTTTAGCATGTTTGTAATCTGCCTTGCAATCTTCATGTTCCCGTTTCCTACCTTGACAACTTTACGCTCTGCACTCAATCCAACAAGAATTTTTACGATGTGGGATATCAATTCGTCAACGGATGTGTATATCGAGCTCTCAATCTCCTTCTCGTAATAAAACACGGAGACTCCAATCCTATTTCCTGGGTCTATCCCTATAACAAGTGAGCTGTGATCAAGTCCAGATTCTAGTTTTTTCACTATCTTTCCCCTTACAATGGTAGGATCATAGTCAAACTCATCATCAAACAAAACTAGGTTTGCTGGTATCTTTGATGACTCACGAACTGTGGTCAAAATTAGTCTTTTATCAGAACTTGTAACTTCTTCAGGAAGTACAGAGTCATAGGCAAGTTTTAGATTCTTTAGAGTATTTACGAATTTAAAATAGGATCTCCCGTACACAGTTGCAACCGCAATGTTGTTTTGGGTTTGATATTCTATACCTAAAATCACTTCTTTGAAAATTTAAAGTTTTTTTGTATTCTAATGTTGATTAATGGGAATCATTTAGTTGTTAACAAGAGTATTGCTCTTGCAAGATCGCCCTTGGCCTCCGTTAGTGCAGCTGTGGCCTGCTCGGGTGAAACATTGGCTTGTTGTGCCACTAGAGTAATGTCATCTTGGCTAAATACAGGTACTTCCAGTTCTCTTTCTTCATAGCTTTCAGCTATTACTTGGAAGATAGAGTTGTCTTTTGCCTTCATTTCTGTTACAGCAGGTTTTGCAATGATTATTTCCTTTGTATCTGTCTTGATTATAACCTCCTGTACGTTATTTACTTCCTTCATTTCCAGGCCCATTCTATCGAGCATTCTACGCATTTCGCGGTTTCCGCCACGCATCATTTCCTATCTACTATTCCTTCGTTTGGACTTTTTAAACTATCTCTGATCTTTATGGCAACCCCACGCTTTAGGGAACGCATCATCTTTGATGAAACAATGGCCCTACCTACAGCAATTACCTTGTTCCCATACAAGACAGGCACGTCAGATCCGATTAGTATGTTCTTGCCGCACCAGATTACATGTTTACAAAATACAGAACTGCCACTCTCTACAAACGGCTTGGAATCATCGTCTATCTCTACACAATTTTGTCTGAATTTCTTGCTCTTCATGAGCATCTGAGCAAATTTTGGGGTAATTGCCAGTCCGCCATCTATTCTCAGAGTACACAGTAAAGTATCATCTTGGTACACATGCTGTATTCTGCCAGTCTTCTTGGAGTAGGTGAACCTGACGTTTTTTGGCAAATATCTTGAGACACCTATTCCAAATAGTGCGTCAAGGGTATACTTGATCTTCAAAGTAGAGTCCATCAAAATATCATGTGATTAGGCCCTAATTATTTCTAAAGGAGTTCTGTACTATATAGAATAACCGAAGAACTATATAGAATGCACGATACCATATTTTGTATGGGAAATACTGAGGAAATGAGAAAAATACAGTTTACCGGCAAGTCTTCCTATATTGTCTCGTTACCA
>JAGWGO010000244.1 GCA_028867395.1 Nitrososphaerota archaeon
AGCTAAAAGAATCTGAGCCTGATAAAAAATCATTGCGCGAGGCAAAGGAGCTTGGCTTTTCTGACAAGCAGATTGGAAGGCTTGTTGGAAAAGAAGAGTCAGATGTGCGCAAGACAAGAAAAGACCTTGGCGTTTTGCCAGTTGTAAAACGAATAGACACGCTTGCAGCAGAGTGGCCTGCGCAGACAAACTATCTCTATTTGACATATGGAGGAACTGTAAACGACTTTGAGATTACATCAAACAACGAAAAGATTGCAGTTCTTGGAGCAGGACCATACAGGATTGGAAGCAGTGTAGAGTTTGACTGGGGAACGGTGAACATGGTGTGGGGATTGAAAGAGAACGGCGTAAAGGAGGTCTCTGTGATAAATTGCAACCCCGAGACTGTATCGACAGACTATGACATTTGTGACAGGTTATATTTTGAGGAACTTACGCTGGAGAGGGTCCTTGACATTGCCGAGTTTGAAAAACTCACAGGAATTGTAACGGCAGTGGGAGGACAGACTGCAAACAACCTGACACCGAAGCTTGCAAAGAACGGAATCAAGATTATCGGAACATCTTTTGAGGATATTGACAGGGCGGAGAACAGGTCAAACTTTAGCAAGGTCCTTGACGAGCTTCACATAAGGCAGCCTCCATGGCAGGCATTTGCAAAATTGTCTGACGCCAAAAAGTTTGCGCTAAAAGTAGGATATCCTGTTCTTGTAAGGCCATCGTACGTACTCTCAGGTGCCGCAATGAAGGTTGTCTGGTCAGAGGTGCAACTCAAAAAATACCTTGATGAGGCAACAAACGTCTCGCCTGACTATCCTGTTGTAATTACAAAATTCATGCTAAACTCGCTTGAGGCCGAAGTGGACGGCGTTGGTGACGGAAAAAACGTTGTAATCGGCGCAGTAATAGAGCACATCGAGGGCGCAGGAGTCCACTCGGGCGACTCGATGATGTGCATACCGCCGTGGTCCCTGTCAAACAAGGAAATTGAGACAATACTTGACTATACAAACAAGATTGCAGTAGCGTTTCAGATCAAGGGGCCGTTCAACTTGCAGTTTTTGATAAACCAAGACCAAGTCTACGTGATTGAGCTCAACATCAGGGCCTCTCGCTCCATGCCGTTTGTATCCAAGTTTGTCAAGATGAACTTGATCAGTCTTGCATCGCGTGCAGTGCTTGGAAAACAACTGCCGCAGGTGCCAAAGGACAGGTGGCGCAAGATTCATTCCTACGGAATAAAGGTACCCCAGTTCTCATTTATGCAACTAGAGGGCGCAGACATAATCCTTGGAGTGGAGATGCAGTCAACAGGAGAGGCCGCATGCTTTGGAGAGTCATTCTACGACGCGCTTGCAAAGGGGTTGATGTCATCAGGATATGCGCTGCCAAGTGAAGGCTCGGTATTGATTACAGCAGGAGGTTCTGAGAACAAGGAGAAACTGTTGCAGACAGCACTCTTGCTCAAAAGCTTGGGGTACATGATACTTGCAACAGAGCACACTGCCGAGTTTTTGTCCGACAAGAGAATCGGTGATGTCCAAGTAGTCTACAAGATAAGTGAGCCTGAGCGAAAGCCAAACATTGCAGACATGCTGTATGAGCGCAAGATTGACTTTATAATCAACGTTCCAAGCACATCGACACTTGAAAAGTACGTGGGAATGCTCTATGACGAATACCAGATACGAAGAAAGGCAGTAGAGCTTGGCATACCGGTACTGATAACAACTGAGCTTGCAGACTCGTTTGCAAAGACTCTAGAATGGCTCCGACACAACGATACCACAAAAAAGCCACTAGAGCCCTATGAAAAAATATAGTAATCTGCAATAGTCTTATGTATTTGAATCACGTCTATACATAAGGTGACATAGACATGTGTGCTACAGTTGCAAAAAAGTATGATTACCTTACAGAGCTCAAATCAAACTATAGACAGAGAATAAAAGAGGCAGACGAGTTTTCAAAGCACTTTTCGGAAAGTTCATCCAAATACAGAAGCGAGTTTCTGACCCAGTTCTTGGACCTTTGCCAGTACTATGTTGACTTGCAGAAAAAGTTCACGGCTGGATATCCAAAATGGTACGACGAGAGTTTGATGACAAAAAACTCGCAGATAATAACTGAGATTTTGACTCAAACAATCCATAACATGGACTTGTTCTACTCTGAATTCATGGACTATACTTCAAAGAATGCAAGAATTGCAAGCAGAATTGGTATGCAGTTGCTCCAGATGTCCGAAAGATACCATGACATGTTTGAGGACATTCCGCAACTAAAGAGAGACACCTTCATCGAGTTGATAAAGGAAGCAAAACAGTACGATGACAGATATGTGAAAGAAAATGGTGACAAGGAAACTAACTCTCACCAA
>JAGWGO010000245.1 GCA_028867395.1 Nitrososphaerota archaeon
ATAAACCACGGGTCAATTGCAGACAGTTTGTAAATTCTCTCAACTGAAATTCCCTGCCGCAGAGCTGCCGCAACATGATACAAAATTTTGTCATCTGGCTTTTGCAGTCTGTTTTCAAGATCTTCAATCTCGTATGGCTCATCAGGATTCCTGTTTGCAACAAGCCCGTCGTTTCCAATCTCAAGCATTCTGATTGCCTTTTGCAGCGATTCCTCAAAGCACCTGCCCACTGCCATGACCTCACCTACTGATTTCATAGTAGGGCCCAGGTTGCGGTTTGCAAGCTCAAACTTGCCAAAGTCCCACCTTGGGTGCTTGCAGACAATATAGTCAAGCGAGGGCTCAAAGCATGCAGTTGTTGTCTTTGTGATATGATTGACAAGATCAGGCAGCCTATACCCCATACCAATCTTTGCTGCCATGTAGGCAATCGGGTATCCCGTTGCCTTGCTTGCAAGCGCGGACGAGCGTGAAAGCCTTGGGTTCATCTCTATTGCAACATACTTGTCCGAGTCCATGTCAAGTGCAAACTGGATGTTGCACTCACCTACAATTCCGACGTGCTTTGCTGCCCGAAGAGCCGCTGACCTTAGCATCTGGTACTCGTAGTTGTTCAGAGTCTGTGACGGTGCAACTACAATATTGTCACCTGTGTGCACCCGCATCGAGAGCACATTTTCCATGTTGCATATGATGACGTTATTGCCATCATAGTCTGCCATTACCTCATACTCTATCTGCTTCCAGTGTCCAACATATTCCTCAATCAAGACCTGTCCCACAAGACTTGCGTTAAGACCCCGCGTCACAATCTCGTGCAATTCTATCTCATTATGGGCAACGCCACCGCCCTTTCCTCCCAAAGTATAAGCCACACGAATTATCACAGGGTATCCAAGCTCGTTTGCAATCTCCTTTGCCTGCTCAAAGTTGTAGACTGTCTTACTTTTCAGTACGGGGACGTCGCACTCTATCATGGCATCCTTGAACAGCTGCCTGTCCTCTGTTGCCTTGATTCCTTGGACCTGCGTTCCAAGAACCTGCACTCCGTATTTTTTTAGCGCATCCATCTCGTCAAGCTTGACTCCGCAGTTAAGCGCAGTCTGCCCTCCAAACCCAAGCATCAGCCCGTCAGGCCTTTCTGACTCGATTATGGACGAGACATACTGCGGAGTTACTGGAATCGAGTAGACCTTGTCTGCAAACCTAGTATCGGTCTGTATGGTAGCAATGTTTGGGTTTACAAGAATGCTCTTGATTCCCTCTTCCTTGATTGCCTTGAGGCATTGAGAACCGGAGTAGTCGAATTGGCGGTCACAGAGTGACTCTCGCCTGCTTCTCCGATCTTAATTGCCCCACTGCCAAGGACTAGAATCTTCTTTAACGACTCATCTTTTGGCATTGTCCTCCCCTATCAACTTCTTGAGCTCTTCAAAAACAAACATGCAATCAAAAGGTCCTGGCGAAGCTTCTGGATGGAACTGGACTGCGATTATCTTTTTCTCCTTGTGCCTTATTCCCTCCACCGTCTTGTCGTCAGTATTTGAAAACCATAACCTAAAATCAGTCTTTTTGAGCGAGTCTGGGTCTATGCAGTATCCGTGGTTCTGGCTTGTGACATAGACTTGCTTGTTGTCCAAGTCAATGCATGACTTGTTTTGGCCCCTGTGTCCATACTTTAGCTTGTAAGTCTTGGCTCCCCCTGCAAGCCCAAGTATCTGCGCACCAAGGCAGATGCCAAGTGTTGGAACGTTCTTGTCGATTAGTTTCTTTGCAGTCTCCATTGTCTGTGCACACTTGATTGGGTCTCCTGGTCCGTTAGATATCACGACCCCTTTTGGATTGTAAGCTAGAATGTTTTCTATTGAATAGTTCCATGGAACCCGTATCACCTTGTAGCCAAGATGGCGCACGTTTCGAAGAATTGCGTTCTTGACTCCTGTATCTACTATGACCACAGAGTCCTTTTCCTCTCCATATACCTGCGGCTCTTTTACAGATACTACATCCATGAATTCCTCATCGTTGTACTTTTTTGCTGACGCAAGTTTTTTCTTCAAGTCCTGCTCGTCAATCTCTTTTTCAGATACGGCAAGCGCTGCCATCATCACTCCGCTTGTTCGAAGATTTGTAGTAAGGGCTCTAGTATCAACTCCCGATATTCCAGGAATCTTTTCTTTGTAGAGCCACTCGTCAAGTGTCATTGCGATATTCCAGTGGCTTGCAGTGAGGGAGAGTTCATGCACCACAAGGCCCCGTGCCTGTATCCTGTCAGACTCCAAATATTTGCGAATCCCGTCAGAGTCTTTTGCTGATATATCAGGTACGCCGTAATTTCCC
>JAGWGO010000246.1 GCA_028867395.1 Nitrososphaerota archaeon
CTTTGCAACAGATGCTATAAGGTTAGTAGCTAGTAGGATTTTTGCTATCGGGTCTTGAGTTTTGCGCATTTTACAGAAATAAAGAGTTATTTTTTCTTCAACTATTGACAATAATATCCTGTTAATCATTTTCGACATTCTAAGAAGGTCTGAATCGTCAGAATAACTTATGATAACTTTAGTCTCAAACCCCATCTTGATGCATTGCAGGCATGCTATTGCAGATAGCTCATCATACATGCAGCAAAGAATAGATTCCCCCTGGGAATTGTATGGAATTCCCCCTAGCCCCTTGTCTATGAAAACGCAAACGTAAGCGTGAGATTTTGTAATAAACGTGTACAGTAACTTGTTATGCTCTGTTTCCGAGCCAGGTTTTACTTGCAGGGCCATAGATTTTTCTATTAACGCAGCAGTGGCTGCAACCTCCAAATCTTTTGCCAAGTAATCTGAAGATTTTCCTTCAACCTTGACAAAAAATTTTTCTCCCGTAAGTAACAAATTCATGTTTGTAGTTGTTATTGTCGCAAGTACCACTTCGAAATGATTTTCAACTTCTTTTGCAATAGCTATGCGTTCGATACCAAATAATGAGCCAATTGTGGAGGAAACAAGAACAGGATCGTTTGTTTCAATAATTATCAACGATTCGTTCTTTCGTACTAGTGTGAAACTTTGCTTTTTTATTTTCAGAATATGCAATATGTTCTCTTGCAAACTGTAGATCTTATTCAAAGAGAATACGGATGGAAAGACAACTAGAACCGTTTTTTCAGTCATTTTATTTTCAAGGTTTTGGCTCACTTATAATTCTAGAATGCAAAATCAACCTAAATAATTATATGGGCAAAATTCGTTCATTGTGTCATGCATAACTTTACTGCTGAGCAGATACAGCAGTTAAATGACAAATTAAAGACCCCCGAAGAAGTTCTCAAATGGGCTCTAGACAATCTACATCCACGGATGGCCCTGGCTTCAAGCTTTGGGGCAGAAGATGTCGTAGTAATTGATATGCTTATGAAAATAAATCCAAAAGCCAGGATCTTTACGCTTGACACAGGCAGATTAAACCAAGAGACGTACGATGTTATGGATGAAATAAGAAACAAGTACAATACAAACATCGAGGTGATGTTTCCAGATTCTAACGAGGTTGAAGAGATGGTTCGTGTAAATGGCATGAATTTATTCTATCAAAGCATGGGAAATCGTAAACTATGTTGCGGGATAAGAAAAGTTCACCCACTCAAAAAAATGCTTTCAACACTAGATGGTTGGATTACCGGATTGAGAGCTGATCAAACAGAAGTTAGGTCCACCGCACTGAAAATTGAGCTAGATTCACAACATGATGGGATAATCAAGCTAAATCCAATAATTGATTGGACATGGGATGAAACTTGGAATTACATCAAGAAAAATAATGTACCTTACAATAAACTTCATGACAAGGGATATCCAAGCATAGGATGCGAGCCTTGTACACGTGCAATCAAACCTGGGGAACCATTACGTGCAGGACGCTGGTGGTGGGAAACTGATCCACAAAAAGAATGTGGGCTGCACGCAGATCACGGAAAATAAAGTTAGGTAAATGAGATGGACAGTCCTCAACCACATGGCGGTAAGCTAGTAAACAGATTCACAAACAAGAACCAAGATTGTTCGTTCTCAATTCAAGTCAATTCTGATTTGGCAAACGACATTGAAAACATTGCCGATGGCATCTTCAGCCCCCTCGAAGGATTTCTTCTTAGGGAAGATTTCGACAATGTAGTCACAAAGGGAAGACTTGCAAATGGCCTTCCTTGGACAATTCCAATAGTACTAGATGTAGATAAAGAAACTGCGGCAAAAATGAAAGATGCAAAAGATGTTGGTCTAAGCGTTAATGGTAAAAACTTTGCAGTATTGCATGTAGAAGAGGTATACACTTTTGATAAAAACACTACAGCAAAGGGAGTTTATGGCACAACTGATGAAAAACATCCAGGTGTGGCAAAAACTATGTCCATGAAAGAATTTCTTATTGGAGGCAAGATTGACTATATCAAAAGGCCTGATGAAACACAAATCCGAAGATATCGAAAGACGCCAAGAGAGATGAGGGATGTATTTCAAAAGGCTGGTTGGAAGACAATAGTTGGCTTTCAGACTAGGAACGTACCTCATGTTGCTCATGAGATGCTTCAAAAGGCATCGCTTAACACTCATGATGGGCTTTTTGTTAATCCTCTCATAGGGAAGAAAAAGTCAGGCGACTACAAGGACGAGGTAATAGTATCAG
>JAGWGO010000247.1 GCA_028867395.1 Nitrososphaerota archaeon
TGCAATCTCTATGCAGCAAGAATACATTGCAAGAACTGGCCTATCCACAAACGTTCCATCAACATACTTCAAAGCAGTAAATGATGCAACAGAGGAGATAGTAAAGACAAGTTCGGTTCAGAGCAAGGCAGTGCTTGCAGCGATCGATGCAGTCAGACAGAACGTAAAGACATTCAACGAGAACACAAAAGCATTTTCTGACATGAACGCAAACATACTGCAATCATGGTTCTCAACATGGACACCAGTAAGAAACTAGCTGGTCCCTAGCCCTTTTTTATTTTTCAGACCTTTCTTTTATCCATTGACCAAGTTCAGGTAACACTCTTTTTTGGCAGAACGAACTTGCTATCATCCCTACATGCCCAGTTGCATAGATTCTAAGCATCTTGTCTTCTGAAGACACAGCATAGTGTATTGGCATACTACATTCAGGAGATACAAGATGATCCCCGACTGCAACCTGAGTAAAGACTGGCATTGATATGTTTTTCAGATCAACTAATCTGCCTGCTACGCGCATCTGGTTTCTTATCAATAGGTTATCTTGGTAGATATTTTTTACCCATTCCCTGAACAGTTCTCCAGGAACTGGCGGTGTGTCGCTTAGCCATTTTTCTACTCGGACAAAGTTCTCTACATACTCCTTGTTGTGGATATTTTTGAAAAACTGGACGTATTTTTCTAGTCCCTGCTCAAATGGCTTGAGGATAGAAAATACATAATACATAAACTCAGGCGGCATGTTTCCTATGGTGTCCACCATTTTGTCTACATCCATGTGCTTTGCAAGATTCGCTACAACTGTGATGTCCTTGCTGCCGTCAATCACTGGTGCAGTAAGAACCAAGTTTTTTACCTTGTTTGGATGTAAGGCGGTGTAAACGGTAGCAAGCGTGCCTCCAGTACAATATCCTTGCAGTGAGACTTTGTCTATTTCTGATTCATTTAGAATAAAGTCTATACAGTTATCCATGTAGCCATTTACATAATCATCGAATCCAAGATATCTGTCCATCTTGGTAGGAGTTCCCCAGTCTATCAGGTATACATCTAGACCTTGATCCAACATGTTTCGCACCCAGCTCTTCTGGGGATGGATATCAAGTATGTGGTATCTGTTGATAACAGCATATGTGATCAAGAAGGGAGTCTTTACCTGTCTTGGCTTGTCTGAATTAAAGTGTAAGAGACGCATCTTTCCCTCAGAATATACCACATCATATGGTGTCATCTCCAAGTTTATCTCGTCTGGAGCCGCAACAAGTTTCGGAGCATCAAAAATGTTCCTGTTCATCTGAAGAAATTCTTCAATTATACGCGGGTCTATCTTGAGCTCACTTTCCATTTGCATTTACTCCCACATTGGCTATTTTTTCAAGTTTGGCAACTCTTTTTCGCAACAAGTGTAATTCTTTGTACAGCTCGTCAACCTCTTGCCGAGTTGGCATGTTTGCAGTCTCTAGCATGAGCGACATTATGTTGTTCCAGTGTTTGGCAAGTTCAAGCTCGTTTGATACCATCTTTCCAAAGTTTTCTGCAAATTCTGGAGAATCAAACAATCGTGTAAAATAGTTCTCAAAGATGTCTATCCAGATACGCTTTGTAGAGTCAAGGTGTTCCGCATCAGTTGGGATTTCAGGTACTTTTTTGCTAAACTGTTTTTGCGCCTCATTCCATGTATCTACAAGTTGCTTATAGTATTCGACAAGTCTAGTATTGAACTCTACCAATTCCTGGTTTATCTCTATCATCTCTGCACTTGCCTTCTTGGCGTTTACGCCCATTTTTCTAAACGGTCCTGTCGACATTAGTGACTGGGGTCTGCTTGACATCAGAGACAACAGGTCAGTCCAAAAGAGAGATACGTGTTTGTAACTGTCTAGAGACTTTTTATAATCTTCTGTAGAGGTCATAAAGTACATTCTGATAGGGCATACAGAACTTATAGAGATTACTGAACAATGTGGTTCAAGTACAAACGTTCTCTCAAATCAAACCATAATGGTCAGGTGACAACAAGGTAGTACTCTGGCTTGCCAGAATTATTGTTTTCTTGTCGGATTTTTAATCCAAATTTACAAATCATTAAAAGAAACCTTGCATTATGTATTGCAATGGCACAAAAGAAGTTCCAGTCAGAGAAGGCTGAGGAGCACATCAGTACGCCTGACAGCATATCAGTATGTGACATTATGCATGAAAATGCAAACGAGGTTATTGAAAAGATGGAATCACTTTTGCCTATA
>JAGWGO010000023.1 GCA_028867395.1 Nitrososphaerota archaeon
ATTGAAAATTTTTATAGACTTGAACCAGTGTTTGATTTACAATGGATGCATATCTAGAAGAAGAGTTGTATGACTTGATGACTTTTTGCATACAAAATGCCCCGTCTTCACCTGATTACCATTTCAAGAAAGAAAGAGTGCAGGAGATTGGAAGAGAGATATGCAATGACGGGGGGGTTGATGCCATGGTAAACATGTACTTTGCAGTACAAAATAGGATAAAAGAAGAGATTCAGAAAGATGCCAATCCCTACAGATCTTGGTGGAACGGCATTACAGACGAATGGAGATATTAGTTTGCTTCTGCAACCAACGGTTGTTCTTCCACTGGTTCTGTCTTGATTTCCTTTCGTGCTCTGGCAAGTGTCATTCGTAGATGTTCGATTTCTATATCATCCATCATTTCGCACATGGAATAAAATAACAAGATCAGATACTTAAGCCCTATGAAAACTCAAGCTATGGTTCTAGAAGATGCGTCCTCTTTTAGTGGAACCAAACCTGAACAATAGTTCTTCCAGTGATGAGTAAATAGAATCTCCCTGTCACCATGTACATAGCAACCCAGGGTAAACTCATTTCCCTTTTTTATCGGCAAGTCTACGACAAATTTTTCTTGCTCATCTACTTTCCTAAAGTAGGTTGGCTTTAACCCCATAGAGTATAGTTCTATGATAGAGCTAAACGGATTTTGTTCCTTCATCTTTTCTTTTGCAGACTCGTATACTATGTATCGTGCTGCATATTTTGCGGCATCACGAGCAGCATCTCTTGCAGTCTCGCCTGAGACATACGACCCTCCATACCACCCGTAATTGTCTCGCGCACTATAGCTTGCCTCCTTCCACGCATAATCCCACGCCGAGTCCCAGGTATTTGTCACACCAGATCGCATGGCAACAATTCTTGCAAGATCCCACAAGGAATCACTTGCATACTGGAGAGAGTTTCCTTCCTGCTTCCAAGGACTCAGTGCTTTGACATGATTTTCTATCAGTTCATTGACTTTGGGAAGAATGGAGTTTGCCTCCTCTACAGTCCTTGCTGGAGTGAAATATTTTATGGACTTTATTTTTGAGACGTGGTCGTTTATGGAAATGGCTTCATTTGGTTGAGACAAATTCAATATCAAAAATTTCCGAGTTTAATATTAACTTGTTTTTTCTGCTCCCTCATTATCAGAATCTGGTTTTTTTGCATGTTTTGGAGACCACAGTCGTGCTACTGCGCCCATCATAAAACCACCTACAACAACTATTGCAATTCCGCTAATTATCAAGACGATTGCTTTTGTTACTGACTTGAAAGAGATCATACATTAGATAGCTTTTTGCTCATTAAAATGGATTGACCGTGATGGCATGGTTGCTCTTTAAATCCCCATGTGTGCACAAGAAAATAATCAGACGCACTTTATGCTTGGCCTTCTTGCTGAGTTGGCCTTGCCAAGCCAGTTTTGTAAAGATATCCCGCACCAAACAATACACCTAAAGCAACAAGTGCGCCTCCAACGGCCGCACTGTACAACGCAAACGGACTCAGTGTAAGCATCGAATAGATCTCGCCTGATATGAAGATGATGACCTCCCCTGTGATGTAGAGATATCCTACTCTCTTTCTTACCATGCCAGACAATCCAAACATCTCAAAAACAAGGAAGGTTGTCACAAGCATAGGGAGCAGAAAGAAGGCAAAGTCTTGGTGAAATCTGGTATATGCGGCATCAAACGCAGCGCCGCCACCACTATAAAATGTCTGGTTTAACTCTATGTAAAAGCCGTTGATTGGTATGATGACATATATGAGAATCCAGGCAATGATAATCGATACAAAAAGCGGGTCCCTCGCTAGGGAACTGCCATTTTTGCCCGTTGCTTTTCCTGAATGCCAAAGCAGTGATATCAAAACAAAAAAAGATCCAAGCCCTACAAAACCGGTTATCACGTCATCCTGCGCAATACCGTTGGGTCCTGAAGCAAACAAAGTTGGAATTTGATAATTTCCAATTCCAGACGCAAGATAGACCCACAGAGTTACAACTATGGAACCAAACATTATCAGAAATCCAATCGATGAAACAATTTTTTGTTTTTTAGACCAGGTGTCATATCCACAAACAATTGCAACAAGTGTTACCACTCCTGCCATCAGAATTGGCAACATTGCATGCGAATGGGAACCAACCACATCCTGTGAAAAAGTTATGACTGCAGTTGAGTTATAGTATCCAAGCACTGGATACATCGTTGAATTTATGTAATTTGCAACAATAGGTGGAGTAGGCCCGCTTACCGTGATATACGCCGCAACGTAGCCAAGCATTGCTGCAATAAATGCCCCAATTATACAAAGGAGAAGTAGATAAAATGGTAGGCTCATCTTGAGGTAGCTTTTGCCTGAAATGCTCGGATAAACCATCAAAGATACTATCACTGCCATAGATGACAGGTCTAGTACTGCAAAGCCTGGATACTCAAGCCAGTGCGGAATCCCGTATGCAAACTTGTCAGTCACATTGAAGATGCCTCCTAGCCCTGCAAGCGGTATTGCAAAAAAGCCAAGACCAAACAAAATTGTCCTTAGGATCTTGCCCAAAGATCCCCTAATCTGGTCGAGCCCCATTACAACATAAACTACAGCAAGAAGCACAATTACCCACGGAAGAAAAAATCCCCAATGCCAGTACATGTTGAGTCTGTACATGATGTCCGGTGTCCACTGGTTATTGTAGTTAGAGTTGAGCAGAGGAGTTATGTAATTTACAATTGGTGAAATTGCCATGACGCCTACTGTCCAGACAATGGCCCAGTAACACAAGAATTTGGCGTTAAAATATCGACTAACGAGTTGCATCACCATGTTGACCGAGTTGACAATGGCAGGTTATTCTCTTAAACAAGTAGCAAGAATTTCAAATCTGATAATCTGTTAGGTAATTATCTAATCATAAATTGGAAGGATTAGTAAGATAAATAATCCAAATTGGGCTGAATGTTACTTCGTACTTACTAATCATTTTAAACTTCTTTAATTGAAGCCTTGATTTTTGCTTCCCACTCAAACGGGATTTCAGTGAACCCGTGTTGCTCAGCATGTTGAGCTATCTTTTTTAGAAGTTCAGTGTCGTTGTTTGCAGTGGTACTCCACCCACAACTTATTCCCAAGTCAGAGCATTTGAAACTTTTTGCCATGTTGGTTTGTAAATTACATTGCCTATAAGAGTAAGGGCAGATTATCAAGAATGAAAATCAATATTGCAATTGCTTGCAATGGATCTTTATTCGCCGTATCCAGGATCTACTTTTCCCGTAATTTTTGCAATGTCTCTATCGGCAGAAATCTCCTTGACTTTATCCATCTTCATACGGCCCATGATATGAAGGACTCCTTCTTTATCTCCATGTTCGACTTCAACCGAGTATTTTACTCTCAGACCATCCACTTTATTGTCCGTATTAGTACCCGGCGTGTACTCTATAACCGCACTCACATCGGGCTCGGTCGTGTCTTCTTGGGCAAGTTTTCTTTCCAGATACATTATCCTGTGTGAAAAATCAGGATCGACATTTGGCATTGCCTGTTTTAGTTTTGATATGTATTCGTCATATATTGATTCTACATCTTGAGTCATGCTATCCAATCGATGGCAAATTATTTAAAAAATATTGAGAATCTCAGGTTTGATAATCGTTGAGTGATTTTAATAATTTCGTTTAACTCAAAAATTTGGCTAATCGTTATTAGAAGAAAATTGGCTACGCGAGCATTTTCAAGGTTTGTGAAATCAAAAGCATACAAGACTCGTACGGCTAAAATTTATCATTAGACGGCTGCAAATGTCAAAAACGGATATTTTTCAATTACGAACAGAATCCTTTTGCTCTTTTATCCATAAAACTCCCCCACAGCTAAATGGAATAGACAACAGGGCATCTGTTATCACATATGTCTGGTATTCCTCAGAATGTTGTATTGACGGGAACATCCATAGAAATGGAACGGGTAAAACAAAATCAAACCAAACTAGAGAAAGAGTAACAACAACCTTTAGAGTTTTTTTCTGTGGCTTAATATGTAGATCATCTATCTTATCACTTAAAATTATTAAAATGGCTTAATGATTATCAGATTTGAAATTTACAAATTGGTTTTAATAAAATGATTTTAATTGATTTTTGTGAGAGTAGATACAAAGTTCTCAAAAATACTAGTAGCAATAGACGGTTCTGATATATCAATGAAGGCTGCAGATGTTGCAGTTACAGCGGCAAAAAACCATGGTGCAAAGCTATTCGTTGTCACATCCCTTAACGTGCCTTATGGTGGACTGTACATGACCGAGGAGGGGGAATATTACAAGTACGTGGAAAAGAAAGCGAGGGAGGAGGCCGAGAAATGGTTTAAGGAACTCAGACAAAAAGCAAAGGAAAACAACATAGAGATACAAACTGATATTATTGCTCCTAACCCAAACGTGGTAGGTTCCATAGTAAACTATGCAGATCACAATAAGGTAGATCTTGTGATGGTAGGAAGTACTGGCAAAACTGGTTTCAAGAGAGTGTTGCTTGGAAGTGTAGCATCTGGCATCGTAACTTATTCAACATGTCCAGTAATGGTGATAAAATAAAGCCTTGGCAAAACAAGATAAGGGAATTCAGAATGAAGAAAATTGAAGCCATAATACCAGAAGAGAAACTTGGTGCAGTCTAATGTATTGTTGGCTTTAGATCTAGGTGGCTTTACGTATTATACGGTAAGTGGTAGAGGAAAAAGACCAAGACCAATGGTTCCCTCTGGAAGAGGTGGAAGATTTCCATCTGCATATAATGTGAACGCAGATATTTTTGTGGTCGTGCCAGATAACAAAGTAGACCGAGTGATAGACACAATAACATACAACGTAAGTACTGGTCTTGCAGGAGAAGGCAAGATATTTGTCTCTAACATCGAAGATTCGGTTGATATCGGAACTAAGAATCGAGGTGAAACGTCTCTTTAAATATTTTCAATAAAAGAACCAACCTTTCTTGCATTAGGTGATAGAATGCGTGAAAGAATTCAAAATGCCAGTTTATCGGTCTCAGGATTGATATCCTGCAATCTATGTAAACATGAGAAACGTTTGAACTATAATCATGTCAAAATGCGAATATGATCCAAAACATTGTAAAGGTAACAACAAGAAAAATCATAAACATGAAAATGATCAATGTGTTCACCCAGACGGAACAAAGCATAAAATACACAAAAGATAGAAAAACAAGTCATAGTTTTATGATAATTTCTGCACTTGATCGATCTGCTAGATTTTTCCCTGAAAAATAACTGGTTTGAATTTAAACGTCAAATGAAGAATTGCCCAAAACCACAATTGATAATCTGCTACCGGTCTTTTATTTTATAATAACCGTTTATCATTTATGATAGAAATTTTCCCTAATACGTCACCGCACAAATCTGGGATGAAAAGATTTAGAGGAGAATTATAAAAGATGGCATTAAGCATTATCATGTTCTCTGGAACCGCAGACAAGTTCATTCCATTAGGCGTATTGACACAGACTGCTGCTAACCTAGGTGTACCTGTATCGATATTTGTAACAGGATGGGCACTTGCAGGATTTCTCAAAGATGGGCAAAAAAATGTGAATCGCATGCCCGTAGAATTTGCGGACATGGTTCCCATGCTGGAAAAGGGGATGCATGACATCAAAGCACCAAGCTGGTATGAGATGTTAAAATCAGCAAAAGAAATCGGTGACGTAAAGATATACGCATGTTCACTAATGACTGAGATCTTCAAAATCAAATCAAAAGAACAGCTTGACGGAATAGTCGACGACATAGTTGGTGCAGCCTCATTTATGCAACAATCGGGTCAGAACCAGATTATTTTCATATGAGATGATAAATCAAAAATGACTACAATAACAGTTGACAGCAGAGGAACGGCCTGTCCGGGACCTATCACGGACTTGATAAGAGCATATAGGAAAGCCGCAAATGGGGATGTGATTGAGCTTCTCGCAACAGACGTAGGAATCAAGTCAGACGCCAAGGCATGGTGTGATAGAACCAAGAACGAACTAGTGAACATAACCGAAAGCGATGGCACCTACAAGACAGTAATCAAGATAGTCAGCAAGAGGGAAAACCGTGATACATAGTTACTACAGGTACAAAGCTGATCAAACGTATCGTTGGAGGATAATTTCACTTTGAAAAAAATCACGGTAATTGGTGCAGGAACTGGCGGCGCAATTGTTGCAAACAGTCTGGCAAGAAACCTAAAAAAAGAAATACAGAAAGGACAAGTCCAAGTTACCGTCTTTGACGGTGCCAAATATCACGAGTTTCAACCAGCGTATCTAGGTGTAGCATTCCGCGGTTCTAATAAAAATGCAATCAAGCGGCCAATAAGATCACTACTGCATCCAGATGTTAAACTTATCAACGAGAATTGTTCAGAAATAAATCTCGCAAACGAGTTTGTTGTTGGAGAGAAACCAGGCCAGAGGATTGATTTTGATTACATCGTCATAGCACTAGGTTGTAAACCTGACCCAGGACAGATCCCTGGCCTGACAGAAGCAAACTTGGATTTTCACACCAATGCACAGGCCTCATCGATTGTATACGACCGTATCTCAAAATTCAAGGGTGGCAAAATAGTGACAGGTATTACAGGACTTCCATACAAGTGTCCTCCCTCTCCTAACGAAAGCACGTTTTTGTTACACGAGTTCTTTACAAAAAAAGGAATAAGAGACAGGGTCAAACTTAGTTTTATCACTCCATACCTTAGGCCTTACCCTGCAGAGCCTATCAGTGAGGTGATTGAGCCATTGTACAAGGAGAGAAACATAGAGACAGTACTTGGTTTCAACGTGGACAGCGTAGACCCTGTTAAGAAAAAAGTTTTTTCCGTGGAAGGAGAGTCTGTGTCATATGATGAGCTTTTCCTTGTCCCTCCACATGCCACTCCAAACGTAATCAGGAAAGCAGAATTCTCCGATGATGAAGGATGGGTGGTGGTTGATAAAAGAGATCTACATGTAAAAAACTATGACTATGCCTTTGCCATAGGAGATAACACAAACCTTCCCATCTCAAAGGCAGGAGTTGAAGCTCATCTTGAAGGCATAGTTGTTGCAAATAATATTTCTGCGGAAATAAAGGGAATCTCTGAGAGGTATCTTTTTACAGGAAGATTCCAGTGTACGATGGAAACTGGATTTCACAAAGCTACTTTTGTTGTAGGCACTTATCAAAAACCTGTCAAGAAAATATACCCGTCCTTTGCAAATTATGTCAAGAAGAAGATTATGTCAAAGATATACTGGAATGCCGAACTTGGAAAATGTGAGTGGCTCTTCAAGTTGAATTTTGGAAAGGATTACTATGATGTAATCCGTGATGGTAAGACTGCCGCACCCGCTGCACGTGCCATACCTAACTGAGTTGGAATCTATTCATTACATATTTGGTATTTGTGATTTTGGCAGATTGGGCCAAATACGTTGATGCGCACAAAATTATTTTATAACCAAGACGTGACATCTTGCGTATCGTACAACATCACCTGAAACACTACCAAGCAAGAATTTCTTGAACCCTGATTTCCCTGTTCCTCCAACTATTATGACATCAAATTTTCCCTGTTCTGCGTATTTGATAATTGCTCCAGGTATAGAATAAATCTCCTCAACCGTATCGGTTTTTAATTCTACGCCAATTTCAGATGCCTTTTTTCGTATCTTGCTAAACCACTCTTCTGTCTCCTCTCTAGTCTTTTTTAGAAATTCCTTAAACGATTTTTCGGTACTATAAGTCAATATGGATGCAGGGGTGTGAATCACACTAATGACAACAATCTTGGCATTGTCTTTCTTTGCCATGACAATACCATGATCAGCCGCTTCCATGGATTTTGGTGAGCCATCTATAGCAACTAAGATTTTTGAAAACTTGCCGATTTGCATGCTTAAAAATGACAAAATGAGTTATTAAATTGGTCGTAAAATTTCAAGACTGATAACATGATAGAGTTTTGGGAGGTCTATTCGTAGCAACAAGTTATAGAGAACTCTAACCCGTTGTTCAGTCTTTAAGAATACTTTGAAAGTTTTGTGCGGATAGATTGTAGTTCCTGTTTTCGTTTTGGCCCAAGTTTAGGATAATTCATCTTGATTTCTTTTAGCTTGTCCAAGATAATCTGAGAAATGATAATGTGAGTGTTTTCTTTATCGTCAGCTGGCACAACATACCATGGAGATTGAACAGTGCTGGTGGCACTTAAGCAGTCTTCATAGGCTTGCATGTAATCATCCCAGAATTTTCTCTCCTCAATGTCTGCAAAGCTAAACTTCCAATTCTTTTCGGGGTCATCAATACGCTTGAGAAAACGTTTTTTCTGTTCGTCTTTCGAAAGGTGAAGGAAAAATTTGATGATTCGTGTCCCGTTGCGGTGTAGGTGGTTTTCTAATTCCGAGATGGAATGATATCTCTCTTGCCAAATCTTTGCATCGTTATCCACTTCATGTGGGATACCCTCACTTCGAAGAATTTCTGGATGGACCCGAACTATCAACACTTCTTCGTAATAGGAACGGTTGAAAATGCCTATTTTTCCTCGTTCAGGCAAGCAAACGGTAGTTCTCCAAAGAAAGTCATGTTCAAGTTCTTTTATACTTGGATGCTTGAAACTGTAAACTTGGCAGCCTTGCGGATTGACGCCAGACATCACATGTTTGATGGCACTGTCCTTTCCCGCTGCATCCATAGCCTGAAAAATCAATAAAACAGAATATCTATTGGAGGCATAAAGAAGGTTTTGCAATGAGCTCAACTCATCAATATGTTCCCCAAGAATCTGCTTATACTGTTCTTTTGATTTGTAGACTGGTTTCACAATAGTAGGCCATTTCTTTAGTTTTACATTTTCTCCCGGGTGTACAAGGAAATCTTTGGAGTTGATTTTCATCAATTTATTCCAACAACACGTGTCATAAACTAACATCTGCCTTAAATTTATTCTAACGGAATTGGGCATGGTCTGCGGTTTGATACTTCAGATCCCTGATGTGAAGTATCCCGAATTAGATCATTTGTGAAAATTAACTCTCGTTAGGAGACATTTCATCTATGAAACCTTATTCCTTTGTTTTCCAACAACTTGTAGATTGGCAGCTTGGCATAGTCTACAACTAAAAATTCTACAAAGGAGTAACCCCAAACAAAAAGTGCCATGGGCCAACCTATAGCTGGTAACAATATTCCTTGTGCTGTTATTATGGTGGCAATGGTTTGAGTTGTAATTATTGCAAGAAACAAACGAGTTGCTGGTTTGACAGTCCAGAAATGATTTCTTGTTCTTGCTGCAAAAAATAAAAGGTGACCGGATACCGACAACTTCAAGTAAACTAGCGATTGTAATGGCCCGGTATGCAGGCCAAAGGGAGTATTTCCAATGTAAAGAAGAATGAAGGAAGATGCCACACCTATCATGCCAAGCCCTGTTGCAATTCCAAGAACTTTTCTCATATCCCATCTCTCAGGCTTGGCAGATATCTTGACATTGTCGTAAGCGATTGTCATGATTGGCACGTCGTTTAGAATAGCCAAAAGTACAATCATTAGCGGAGTTATCGGATAAAAACTAAAAGCGATAATTGAGGATACTATAAAGAAAAGAACCCTGATAGTTTCGCTAATTCGGTATATTGCATAATTATTCATCCGTTGAAATATTCTTCGGCTTTCCTTGATTGCGTCTATGATAACTGAGAGGCCAGGCTGTGTAAGAACAATGTGCGCGGCTGACTTTGCAACATCGGTAGCACCAAATACTGCAATCCCAACATCTGCTTTCTTTAGGGCAGGTGCATCATTGACACCGTCTCCTGTCATGCCAACTATGTGACCTTTGGCTTGAAGCAGACCAACTATCTTGTATTTGTGTTCTGGAAAAACTTGGGCAAAACCATCTGCAGTCTCAATAACGTCTTGTGCCTCCTTGTCATCCTTGTCAGTTATCTGAGACGAGAGCAGTATGTTGGTGCCAAGCTCCAATTCCCTTGCTATCTCTTTTGCAATGTCTATGTGGTCCCCCGTCAACATCTTGATATTGATACCCATGGTTTTGGCAATAGATATTGTTCCTTTGGAGTCTTCTCTAGGGGGATCATGGAGGGAAATAATTCCAACAAATTCCCAACTTCCCTGCGAATTGGTCTTTGCAACTCCAAGGGAACGAAAGCCCTTTGAGGCCAATTTGCGTACACTCTCTTCCACTTTATCAGAAATGCGGTCTTTGTTTAATACCAATGAAAGGATGGATTGCGGTGCGCCTTTAGAGACCATGAACTTGCTGCCAGAAGAGTCTTCGATGGTGGCTTCAACCCTTTTTATCACAGGATCAAACGGTTTGAATGAGACCTTCTTGTAGGATCTTGATTCATTGAACGTTCCTACTGTCTTGGATTTTGCAATTATAGCATTATCAATATGATCCTTATCCTCTCCCCTTGATGCAAGTGTTGCAGACAAGAGCAGATCAGACTCTGTGAACCTGTCAAATGTAACTAGTTCTGCCACGCTAAGATCATTTTTGGTAAGAGTTCCAGTTTTATCTGCACATAAAATGTCAACTCCTGCCATCTCTTCAATAGCTACAAGCTTGCTTACAAGTGCCTGTTTTTTTGCAAGTAGAGTGGCGCCTACTGCCATGGTTACTGAAAGGACTGCAGGCAGTGCAGCAGGGATTGCCGCAATCATCAACACCAAGGCAAATTGTAAAGTCTCAAGCAGACTTTCTTGCCTAAACATCGCCACAAGGAAAACAAGGACAATTAGGCCAATTGCTAGTGCGATGAGGTAATTTCCTATTTTTATGAGTGCTTTTTGAAAGTGGCTTTGTGTCCTTGCCTCCTCGACAAGTTTTGCTGTCTTGCCAAAGTAGGTCTTCATACCAGTGAAGACAACCAATGCATTCATCTCGCCTTTTTGTACCACGGAACCAGAATACGCCATGTCAGAGACATGCTTTTCCACAGGCAAAGATTCTCCCGTGAGGGCTGACTCGTCAACAAGAAGATATTCTCCGTCAAACAGTTTTACATCTCCAGGAACTATATCTCCAAGCCTGATTCTTATCACATCTCCCGGAACTAGTTCTTTTGCAGGAATCTCAATCCATTTGCCATCTCTAATGACACGAACTCGCAGAGCTAGTTTTTGCTTCAAAAGGCTGATTGCATTGTCTGCCTTGTGTTCTTGGAAGAATCCAACAATTCCGTTTATGGATAACAGGGCAATTATTATCCAAAAATCTTCCCAATGAGATATCAGGGCAGAAAGTATAGCAGCTACTTCTATCATAAATGGAATTGGTCCCCAAAAGTAGCCAAGAAACTTTCTAAGTGGGTTTGCCTTTTTTTCTTCAAGCTCATTGTATCCGTATTCTTCTAAACGCTTCTTTGCTTCTTGAGATCTAATGCCAGTCTTGTTTGT
>JAGWGO010000024.1 GCA_028867395.1 Nitrososphaerota archaeon
AGCCTTGATATCATGCATCGAACTGACATTGATGAGAAGTGGGAATACAAACTATAATGCAGTGATATGTAAGCTTGATGCACTTTATGATGCTGGACTAGAAGACTGCTACGATCATCCTGATTACCTACGGATTATACTAAAAGAGGTTTACAAGGACAATTATCAAGCTATTGTAAATGAGATCAAAATGTGCTTGGATGATCTACTCCAAGTGGAAGATATCGCAAATTTCATAAACGTTATGGAATCGTAATGCTGCCTTAGGGCAAAACTTGAGTCTTGGCATCGCATAGTTTATCTTCTACTTTCAGTAAGCAAAAAATCGATTTCCTTGAGGACACCAATTTGTAGTTTTGATGCAATGAACGGCATTTTATGCCCTCAATGCGAGTCCAAACTTGATTCTGGGAAACTTACAAAGGCAGATGTTGACGCTTCGATAAAATTGGTACAACTCTCTCAAAAGATACCACAGATCGAAAAATTCACACTCAATTCATGCCAAGAGTCCGATGGCAACTATGTCCTTTATCTTAACAGTACTGATATCATGACTGTGCGCCAAAGCCGCGAACTCTACAGAATACTTCAAGGGGAGTTTCAAGGCAAGATATGGCTTGTAGAGGAAGGATGTGACGATAAAAAATTCATTGAGGATATGTTCTTTCCAATCAAGATTCTGGCAATTAACCAATTATGGGCCCCAGGAGGAATAAGGAAGACCAAAGTCATAGTTTCAGGCAAGAAAACCCCTCGATTCCCGATAGATGTAGATAAGGTCATTGCTATATCACAACATCTTAGAAAGATAGAACTAGTTGTTGAATTTGAGAGAAAGTGAGAAAAACAATTGGATTTGAAAAGAACGCATTACATCGGTAACCTAAATGCTTCATTGAAAGGTCAGAAGGTAATAGTTGGGGGTTGGATTGAAGACTTGCGTGAACTTGGCAAGCTAACCTTTCTTACCCTTCGCGATGTAACGGGTGTGGCTCAGATAGTAGTAGTTGGAGAGCAAGGGCTCAAAG
The DNA here is from genome assembly GCA_028867395.1 of Nitrososphaerota archaeon. Lineage (GTDB taxonomy): Archaea > Thermoproteota > Nitrososphaeria > Nitrososphaerales > Nitrosopumilaceae > Nitrosotalea. The sequence goes on from JAGWGO010000024.1 coordinate 1,032, forward strand.
AAGTAAAGGACCTCAACAGGCAAAGTGTAGTGCGAGTTACGGGAGTGGTCCAAGAGACTAAAGCAAGAGATTTTCCGCTTGAGATAAAATCCGAGAAAATTGAGATTCTTTCGCGTGCAGTGCATCCATTACCAATTGATCCAATTGGTAGACTTGAGAGCAATATAGACAACAGATTAAATGCCAGGGCACTTGACTTAAGAAATCAGAAAACTGCTGCAATCTTCAAGATTCGTCACCATGTGTTACAATCTATACGAAAGACGTTGACAGAACTTGGCTTCATCGAAGTAAACACTCCAAAAATAATTGGAAGCGCAAGCGAAGGGGGAGCAAACCTCTTTTCACTGAAATACTTTGACAAACAAGCATATCTTGCACAAAGCCCTCAGCTTTACAAAGAACAACTGACACTGGGTCTTGAAAGGGTCTTTGAAATATCATCATTTTACAGGGCGGAAAAATCTCACACAGTACGACATCTCACAGAATTTACAAGCGTAGACATTGAAGCTGGATTTATGGACTATCTTGATGTTATGCAAGTTTTGGAAACAGTTGTGGCCAATGTCTTTGAACACATTGAAAAAAACTGTATCTCAGAGCAAAAGATTTTAGGAATTGAGGTGAAACGACCCAAGACACCATTTGAGAAAATAACCTATACACAAGCTATTGAGGAGCTTGGTAAAGAAGGAATTGCCCTCTCTCAGGGAGATGACTTGCAAGACTCTCATCTGAGAAAGTTAGGCGAGATACATCCGGGATTCTATTTTCTGATGGACTGGCCCATGAAGCTAAAGCCTTTCTATATCCATGAGAAGGAAGACAACTCGTTCTTATCAAAATCATTTGATCTGCAATATGGATATTTGGAACTCTCATCGGGCGGAAGGCGTTTGCATGATCCAAACAAGATTCGCGCAAGACTCGAAGAACAAGGACTAAACACCTCGCAATTTGAGGACCACCTCAAAGCATTCGATTGGGGAATGCCTCCACATTCTGGTTGGGGGTTGGGTCTTGACAGGCTTATGTCTGTCTTGACAAAAATAGATAATGTTAGAGAGGTTGTCCTGTATCCAAGAGACCCTGAAAGGCTATTTCCATAAAAAGATAAATCTGGATTTTACGTCAAGTAATTGTGCAAGAGTGTGATTTTTGCGGCTCAGATTTTGGGGATAATACGTGTTATTTTTGCGACAAACATTGCTGTAACTCTTGTATGACAAATGATAGGACACGCTGCAAGAAATGCTATATAGCAAAGCGTAAGCTTGGCTGGAAGATCTTTAAAAAGAACAAGGTGTTGCTTGGTTTTATTGCATTTGTCTGGGCTTATACCGTGTTTCCTGTTCCGTTGATCAAAGGAATCGACCCCACCTTCTATTGGATCTGTTTTGGGGTAGCAATCATGATTATGATTCCAATCGGCCTTGCAATGTTCTTTTGGTCACGAGAGCCACCTGTGTCAGATCTCAAGTAAGTTTTGAGATAACTTTCTGAGTAAATTCTTTGGTGGTCTTGTTTCCACCAACGTCCTTTGTCCTAAACCCTTCTCCTACTACCCCATACACTGCTTCTTCAATCATCTTTGCTACCTTTACTGATTTGGCATCGTTGTTTTTCATTGCTAGCCATTCAAACATCATCTTGGTAGATAGTATAAACGAGGATGGATTTGCGGCTTGTTTTCCTGCAATATCAAAGGCAGCTCCGTGGACAGGCTCGAACAAGGCAAATTTTTCTCCAATGTTTGCAGCGGGAGCCATGCCTAAACCTCCTACAACCTGTGCGGCCTCATCTGATAAAATATCGCCAAATAAATTGGTCGTTACTATGACATCAAAAGAGTCTGGTTGCCTAATCAGGTTCATAGCACATGCATCGACATACATCTGATCAAAAGAGATATCGCCAAAATCCTTCGCTACTTCTGCACATGATCTGGCAAATAGGCCGTCTGTCTTTCTCATGACGTTTGACTTGTGTACACATGTCACCTTTTTCTTTCCATTTCGCTGTCTTGCAGTCATAAATGCATATTTTGCGATGCGTTTTGAAGCATGTTCAGATATTGTCCTCAAAGCAATTGCAGTTTTGCCAACATCAAACTCCATTCCAGTATAGAGATCCTCAGTGTTCTCCCTTACTATGACAAGATCAATGTTCTCTTTGAGGGCCGGCATGTTAGGATATGATTTAGCCGGCCTAATGTTGGCGTAAAGGTCCAACATTCTTCGCAAGACTACAATGACGTCTGCTGCACTCTCTCCTACTGGTGCTTTAAGGCACACATCTGATTTTTTTATCGTATCAAGTGTAGAGTCTGGCAATGCTTTACCTGTTTTTTTTAGGGTGTTGTCTCCAGCCTCGACGGTGCTTATCTCCAATTTTACTCCAATCTTGTCGTTGATTACATGTAGCAATTCAGTAACAGATTCGGATAGCTCCGGACCTATGCCATCTCCTGTTATGAGAGAAATCTTGTACATCTAGTGCCCCAGGTTTTTTTGTTTGAGGATTTTTTTGAGCATAATTCTGTTTATGCCATCGATCATTGCCTGGACGCTTGTGATTACGATGTCTTCTCCAATGGATTTTGCAGAAGCCTGATTGCCGTAAACATCCTCAACCTTTATTGTTACTTCACATAGCGCTTCTGACCCGCCAGAGATCGAGTCCAACTTGTACTCCTTTATTCTGACCTTGGCAATCTCGCCTGTGATCTTTTGTATTGCATTGATTGAGGCATCAACTGGTCCAACTCCGTAATCAGTACCGATGAAATCCTTCCCTTCAATGTTTAGTTTGACAAACGCATATGGCATGTTACCGATTCCAGTCGATACGGAAAATCCAGTCAAGTGTACTAATCTCCTCAAGCCTTCTTGGTGCATCACCTCGCCGGTAATAGACAGTAATTCTACATCTGTAACATGTTTTCCTTGATCACCTAATTTCTTGATCCTGTCTAGTATCTCATGGGTCTGTTCCTTTGATGGTTGTATGCCATATTCCTCTAGCATGGCAGATACTCCATGAGCACCAGCATGTTTTCCTACTTGGAACCATCTGGTTCTTCCGACAAGTTCTGGGCTAATTGGCTCGTATGTGAGGGGGTTGCTCAAGACTCCATGTGTGTGTATTCCTGACTCGTGCCCAAAGGCATTTTCTCCAACTATTGCTTTGTTTGGTTGAACTTGCACTCCTACAATTTTTGAAACGTATCTAGATGTCTCATAGAGAAGTCTGGTATTGATGTTTGTCTCAAACTTTTTGTCAAACTGTAGGCATTGCAATGCCATGACAAATTCTTCAAGTGACGCATTACCCGCCCTCTCTCCAATGCCGTTTATTGTGACATGTGCACATTGTGCGCCTGCTTGTACTGCGGCTATTGCATTTGCTACTGCTAAGCCAAAATCATTATGGCAGTGAACGCTAACTGGTAAATGGGTGGCATCGATTGTATCTTTGGTTATTGCTGCAATGTACTGCGGCGTAGAGTATCCTACGGTATCTGGTATATCTATTCTATCAGCACCTGCTTCTGTAACTGCCCTGAAAACTTTTTTGAGAAATTCCCTGTCAGTCCTTGTTGCGTCTTCAGCAGAAAATTCTACTTGTAGTCCGAGTGATTTTCCATACTCTACAGCTTCAACTGCTTTTGCAACAGCTTGCTCTCTGCTAAGATTGAGCTTGTATTTTAGGTGAATATCTGAGGTAGCAATGAAAGTGTGTATGTATTTTAATCCGGCATCTACTGCAGCATCGATGTCTTTTTTCTCAGTTCTGGCCAAGCCACAAATTTCTGCTCTCAGGCCTGCATGAGCAATATCTTTTACCGCTTTTCTTTCTCCATCTGAGATTATTGGAAAACCTGCCTCTATGGCATCTACTCCCAACTCGTCCAACTTTTGAGCAATTGCGAGTTTTTGATCTGGTGTTAGTGCTACGCCAGGAGTCTGTTCTCCATCCCTTAACGTTGTATCGAAAATTCTAACTTTCATTACCCATTCCTCTCTCTAAGGCGCAAATTCCAGTTCTTGTTATCTCAAGTATGCCGTATCCCTTAACCAAGTCTTCAAATGCGTTGATTCTGTCCGGTGTTGCAGTAATCTCTACAATGATTGATGACTTTCTGACGTCGTGAACATTGCATTTGAAAGCATTTGTAAGGTCTGTTATCTCCATTATGTCTGATGGCTTTGTTATCTTGATCTTCATTAGTACCAGTTCACGATATATGCTCTTTTTCTCATCTAATAGTTTTACTTCTACCGTATCTATCATTTTGTCAAGCTGTTTGATTATTTGATTGAGTTGCTTCTCATCGGCAGACGTTGTTATGGTCATTCTTGAGAACTCGGGATTCTCTGTTACGCCAACTGATATGCTATCTATGTTGTAGTTTCGTGATCTGAATAGATGTGTAACTTTGAACAGGACGCCGGGTTTGTTTTCTACAAGTACGGAAATTATTGACCACATGAATATCTCTCTATGACGGTAAGATCATATCCTTGAGTGGCGTCCCAGGTGCCACAAAGGGCAAGACATCCTCTTGAGGATCAATTGGAATGTCTATGACCGTTGCAATGTTGCTCTTTAGTGCGGTCTGAACAGCTTTTCCGATCTCATCTATACTTTCTGCTCTTATGCCTTGAGCACCGTACGATTCTGCAAGTTTTACATAATCTGGACAATTCTTTAGGTCTATGCCAATCATACGTCTGTCATAGAATGTTCTCTGCCACTGCGCAACCATTCCGAGTGAAAAGTTGTTCAATAGAAATACAATTACTGGCAAGTCATCTAGTACCGAAACTGCAAGAGAGTTTTCTGTCATGTTAAAACTACCTTCGCCTGCAATGTCTACTACTGGAACATCAGGTTTTGCAGCCTTGGCGCCAATTGCTGCCGGAAATCCCCACCCCATGGTGCCAAGACCAGTGGAGCTAAAGAAAGTTCCGGGATGTATGACATCAAAGAATAATGACGCCCACATTTGATGTTGACCAACCTCCGTCGTTACAATAGATTGTGCAGGAAGTACTTCTCTTAATTTTCGTAGAACTTTGGCTGCACCCAATGGGTGTGGGTGTAACTTTAGATTTTGTCTAAAGTATTCTCTTGTCTCACTTACGCGCTTTAACCATGGATTGTCTCCACTTCTTTTGATGGCTTTTTGAATTAGCATCTTGACCATGATTCTAAGCGATGCTTTGATGTCTCCAACTACTGCGATGTGTGTTGTCTGATTCTTTCCAATCTCCGCAGGGTCTACATCCATGTGTATGATCTTGAGATTCTTTTCAAATTCTTCAAACGTTCCAACAGATCTGTCGGAAAACCTAGAACCACATGCCAAGACACAATCTGCCTCTACCATTATCTTGTTGGCTTCTGCATGGCCGTGCATTCCTATTGGACCAAGCGAGAGTGGATGGTTTTCCGGAAATGCACCTTTTCCTTTGAATGTAGTTACCACAGGAATCATTAACAATTCTGCTATTGATTGAAGCTCTGCAAAGGCTCCAGAAATTATCACTCCTCCTCCAGCCAATATTACGGGTCTTTCAGAGGAGAGCAACATCTCTATTGCTCGTTCTATTTTTCCAATATCTGGGTCTACCCAAGGATGATATCCTCTTATCTTTACCTCTGATGGAAACGTCATCTCATCTTCGTTTTGCTGTACATCCTTTGGTATATCGATTAGCACAGGACCTGGTCTTCCTGTGGCTGAAATGTAAAACGCTTTTTTCACTACTTCAGGAATCTCTGCAGCAGTCATTGGCTGAAAGGCATATTTTACTATCGGGTTAGTAATCCCAATTATGTCACTTTCTTGAAAAGCATCTCTTCCAATCATTTTTGTTGGGACTTGTCCTGTAATGGCAATCATTGGTGCAGAGTCTGCTTGAGCTGTCGCAATTCCAGTTACGATGTTTGTTGCTCCCGGACCTGAGGTTGCAAAGCATACTCCTGGTCTTCTACTCACTCTTCCAAAACCATCTGCCATATGTGACGCAGATTGTTCATGTCTAACAAGTATGTGTCTAATATTGCTCTTGTAGAGCTCATCATAAATTGGAAGGTTTGCTCCTCCGGGCAGTCCAAAGACTATGTTTGCGCCCTCTTTTTCTAGAGCAACCATTAAAGATCTAGCACCTGACATTTTTTCCATAATTTTCAACTCCAAACAGTTTGCTGTAGTCTACAGCAGAAGGTCGACTAGCAGCAGAATACTGGAAATGCTTGCCGAGCCTCCTAACTTCATTTTGGTCTATAATTTTTGCGTCGGATATAATTTATAAATATTGCTGGTAAAAATGAACAAATTAGTAAAAAGAACACTCGTACCCTGTGATTATTTGAAGGCAGCGACTATATTCCCGCGTGTCAACTTCAGAAGACTTAAAGTAGAACCGTAGAAAACAATAACGATTTTGGCAGATAAAAACGAAATATCTGATGTAATTGCAACTTTCTTTAATACTGGTAAGACTAAGAATCTTGCACCACTGAGTGCGATTCAACTGGATGATCCCCGATTTTCAAGTTATAGTGACGTACCTCCATATGATCTAAAAGATTACGCTACTACTATCGCATTGCAGCAACTCAGATTCGTGAGCATATCAGACTATGCATACGAAATTAAAAACGAACGAATTGATGTGTTTGACAGCTGCGCAGTGGTCACTTTTACTATTACACAAACCGGAATGGTTGTGGACAACTATAGCTTTCGAGGAGAACATCTGTCGATGGAAAGCAGAGGAACATTCGTTCTTGTAAAATTCCAAAAATGGAAAATTGTGCACGTCCACCTGTCTAAGATTTCTGCTTAGCTTTGATCACTGGCTTGGTTGGTTTTTCCGGTGCTTTTAGTTTCTTGAATATTTCATGTGCCTCTTTTACTGTAGCGTTTTGGTGAACTATTGCTCGTACTGCTTTTATCATGGCTACAGGATAGTCTGATTGCCAAATGTTTCTCCCCATGTCTACTCCTGCGGCACCTGCTTGTATGGCATCATAAGTAAGTTGTAGTGCATCTAACTCTGTTGCCAACTTTGGCCCTCCTGCAATTATTACAGGAACAGGACAAGATCTGACCACTCTCTCAAAATTCTCACAATAATATGTCTTAACTAGATGTGCGCCAAACTCTGCAGCAATCCTGCATGCTAGGCTCAAATATCTAGCGTCCCGCTTTTCCAATTCTTTTCCTACTGCCGTAACAGCAAGAATTGGCATTCCGTATTCTTCGCCTTCATTTACTAGGTTACCGAGGCTAACTAATGATTCATGTTCATAGGGAGCACCTACAAATATTGACATCGCTAATGCTGATACGTTTAATCTGATAGCGTCTTTTATTGAAGTTGTTATCTTCTCATTTGAAAGATCTTTGCCAATTATGCTGCTGCCGCCAGATACTCTTAACACAACTGGCACTGGATAACTTGCATCAACAGAGGTTCTTAGGACTCCTCTTGTTAACATTAGTGAATCTGCAAGAGGTAAAAGTGGAGCGATAGTCTTTCTTGGCTCTTCAAGTCTTTCTGTGGGGCCCAAAAAGTAGCCATGATCAACTGCAAGCATTACACCACGTCTGTCATATGGTTTTATTATCCGCGCCAGACGGTTCTTTAATCCCCAGTCCATATCTTCTTCCAAAAAATTTGCCTTAGTTAAGCCTTTCTGAATTTGTAACGATTATCTTCATCGAGTCATTGCCTTGATGAGCATACTCTAATGCTTTTGCAGAATCTGACAAGTCAAATCTATGTGTGATCAGCTGGTTCATGTCCACCTTTCTTTCTTCTATTATCTTAAACGCCATATTCGTGTCTGACTCCGAAGCAGCATAGCTTGGCGTGATTGTAATTTCTTTAGAGTATACTTTGCTGATATCTACAGACAATTGCGCATTCTTCGATGGTACTCCGAATAAAACGACTGTTCCACCTTTTCGTACAATGTCAATCGCTTGAACAATTGCATTAACACTTCCGGTGGCTACTATTGCTAAGTCTATTCCTCTGTTTTGTGTACTGGCGAGGATCTTTTGGGTTGCTTCTGGATCATTTGATTGGACTGCAGATGTTATTCCAAGTTTCTTGGCAAACTCTAGTCGAAATTTGTTAATATCGAAACAGAAAATGTCTTTCATTCCAAAAGTCTTACTTAACATTACGTGCATCATGCCGGTTGGTCCTGCTCCAAGTATTGCAACTGAATCACCCTGTCTGAATTTGACTTTATTCCATGCTCTTACGCAACATGCAAGAGGTTCTATCATTGAGGCCTCATCAAAGCCAATGTGATCTGGCAGTTTTATTACTCCACCATGAGCTACGTTCCATTCAGGTACTAGAAATTCCTCGGCAAGGCCACATGGACTAAGATTAGTTTCAGCGTATTTTTGGCACATGGTCTCATTTCCATGAAGGCAAAAGTGACAAGAATAGCACGGCACGTGATGATGTACAAAAACTCTGTCCCCTACCTTGAAATCTTTAATGTTGGACCCCACTTCGGAAACGATGCCTGATGGCTCGTGCCCAAGCCGCATGGATGGTTGGCTATATTGACCATAGATTTTTTCCAGATCCGATCCACACACTCCGCATGACTTCATCGTTACTATGAGATCGCCACTCTCTGCTTTGGGTCTCTCGACATTTCTAATCTCTACGGTTGAGGGACCTTTTACATAAGCTGCCTTCATTCTATATTCTAGCATGATTTCATTCTTATTTGTATTCTCTGGTTTCTTTTTGCGTAATAATTTGAATGATTTTTGAGACTTGGCTGATTTTATCTTTAATTTGTAATCTATTGTGAAAAAATAACGTCAGCAAATTGAAAAATTAGAAAAACTTGTTAGAAAAGACATTCTATATGCTAAATGGCAATTAAATTAGGGACTTTTTGTGACAGTAATCATTATGGATTTGTGGCATGATATTGAAACAGGTCCAAAGGTACCATCGATTATCAACGTGATTGTTGAGATACCAAAAGGTTCTCAGAACAAATACGAATATGATAAAAAAAACAACATAATCAAACTCGACCGAGTACTCTTTTCTCCATTGTATTATCCTGGAGATTATGGCATCATTCCACAGACTTATGCTGAAGATGGTGACCCTTTAGACGCGCTAGTTTTGGTTACAAATCCTACATTTCCAGGAGTCTTAATCGAAGCAAGACCTATCGGTTTGTTACGGATGAGGGATTCGAATCAAATGGACTACAAGATCCTCTGTGTGGCAAAAAACGATCCTAGGTACGCAGGTATGAAGGACATCACAGATCTAGAAAAACACCATCTAAAAGAGATTGCTCATTTCTTTCAGGTGTACAAACAGTTAGAGGGGAAAAAGGTCGAGATTGTAGGATGGAAAAATTCTACTACTGCAAAAAAGGTTATACTTAGTTCTATTAAATTATATCAGAAGACATTCAAAAAGTCATTTTTGATCTAGATCGTCAAATCAGACTATGATGCAAATAGTCTTAAACCCATAACACAAAAGTATAGGAATGAAAGAAGGTGACATGGCGCCTGATTTTGAACTTACTGCAAGTGATGGTAGGGTAGTTAGACTGAGCTCCTTTAAAGGGCAAAAGAAGGCGGTACTATGTTTTTACCCTAAAAACCATCTGTTTGCATGCCCATCAAAAAAGGTCTTCCAAATGGCGGAAGCTATCATAAAAGCATATCCCAAGATAGTAGAGCAAAACGCCGAACTTTTCGCTATATCTGTGGACACTATTGAGGACCAAAGGAAGTTCGTTACTGAATATCACGTGCCATATCTACATCTTAGCGATACTACCAAGTCTACATGCAAACAATACGCGGGGCTTAACTTGGCAGGGCTTGCAAAACGTTCAACTTTCATCATAGACCAAGAAGGAAAAATCGCTAAAATATTTCGTGATGTGAATGTTGACTCGCACGGACAAGAGATCATAGGTGCATTACAATCTCTAAACTGAATTTTCCTATTTTCAATAAATTTTTAAAGATCTGGAATTAGAGTGGAATCGTGCTAGATCTTGTTGCAAAAAAACTCTTCCTTACAAGAGGAAAGGGCGTACATCAGGACAGACTGACTAGTTTTGAATATGCATTACGTGATGCAGGTATTGCTGGGACCAACATTGTATTAATTTCTAGCATATTCCCACCAGGAGCAAAACTCGTCTCAAGGGCCGAAGGATTGAAAATGATAAGACCTGGTAGTGTCCAGTTTGTAATATACGCGAGAAATGAGACTAACGAACCACATAGGCTTTTGGCATCTTCAGT
>JAGWGO010000248.1 GCA_028867395.1 Nitrososphaerota archaeon
CTGTTGGATTATATGGCAGCTGCCCAATTTGGAATGAATTCAAAAAAGACGGGTTGAAAATTTGTGCAAAAGAAAGTGAAAGATCAAGTCTTGAAATTGTTGATTTAACATATGTTAGCTGTTGCAACCATGCAGATGGTGTTGGATTACTTCCTTTGACCAAATTGTCCGAATTGGTAAATGTGTTCTGTAGATCATTTGGTTTTTTTGGATTAAATGTTGGCAGAACAACAAATGATCTTCCCAAAATCGTCTGTATTGCCCCTATTATGAGATCAGGATTGTACACATATGGGTTGCCATCAACTGTGATATCAACTGGCAATACCGATAGCGAGCCGTCCATTAATGTCAGATTGACAATATTGTTGGTAGCATCAAATGCCAAAGAGATAGAATGTGTATTATCTGAGACATTTGCCGTCTTATTATCAGAAGATACACTTACATCATTATTTTGTATCCAATTCAGACTATTAGATTTTTGCTGCAAGAATTTGATTAGATCACTTGGGTCAGTTGACATATCATTCCAATTAAAAAAGAATGTAGGAATTTCAGATATTGTGTTTGATATTTTTTTTATGATATTTTTTGTTTGGGTATCAAGTGCTTGCAAGGTGCCAAGCATATAGTCTTTTGACAGGCTTGGAATTGATCCTTGAATTCCATATAGGCTATAACTTATCATAGCTGTGCGTATTGCATCAGCGTTTGTTCCCGATACAACGATATCAGCAGACGAGTTTGCTTTGACTGCACTAAGCGAACCTGCAAGTGTTGTTTCTAGGCCTTGAAGAGATGTTGGAATTTGAGTAAATGAATCGTAAATCTTTTTTGTTCTCTGGAATAACTCGTCTGTTTCTATGGTATCATCAGGTGACGGTATATCTTTTGAGCCAGGTTCCATCAAGTCTTTTGCTGCCAATGGTCTTGCCCCACCTACCAAATCACGAATACTGCGCGCTTGGACTAGCACCTCTGGAAAAGAAAACAGACTAGGGTCCCATGCAGGGTCACGTGTTAAGACTATTGTTGGATTTGTCATGGTATTCTGAGTCGATGCATAATACAATATTCGTTGTTCAAGTTCAGTAACTTGGGCTTGGAGTTTGTCAAATGTTTCATTGCTTGCAGAATCTGCCATTGCCAGCATGTCAAGAGCACATAGATCAAGGTCATCCAAACTAACCACAAGTGGCTTGCCTGCATCTTCATCATAGGATACTTGGCATACTACCTTGGTTGGATCTGGTAGAAGATTGCCCACCCACTCGTCCAATCTCGGCTCTGCCAGTGCTCTTGGATTAGTAGCATTATTCCAAGTTGTTCCTCTCTGCAAATCACCAGAAAATAGTGAAAGTACTCTATGTACCACATCTGTTCCGCCACGCGGAGTCTGAACAATTTGAGGTTCTGGCGGTCTATCTCCATGAGAAATTGTATCAACTGAACTACCTGCGGTACTTGGGTTACCTCTGACTACTTGATAAACAGATTCTGCAATAAGAAGATCATTGATTGAATCCACAGTATCGTCCAAGTCTTTAAACAAGATTGTAAGTTTCTGCTGGAGATTCACATTGTCATTTTTACCGACATCAGTTGTACTGGGAAACCCTGATCCCCAGTCAGTTCCTTGTTGGAAATTAGTTTGCCAGTTATTTCGTAGCGCATAACCATCAACTACATTTGGTGCAGCAGATGTTTCTGTAGGTGCAGTTGGATCAGTAACCTTGCTTGCAGTTAATGGGAAACTATTTCTAAATGACTGAAGGAATTGTATTAGATCATCGTCTTCCAAAATATTTGATTCAAATCGGTATCCTAGAAGCGCTCCAATTGATTCACCGTTTCTGACTCCATCAAGTAACCATAATGCAGTATTAACCCTACTTGATGACATGTCTATCTTAAGAGACTGACCATTGGCGGACTGTTGGTGTGTTATGTATCCATTACGAAGTATGGCAGCCGCCGCAGCTTGTGGCATCGATGGAGCATGTATGTATCCCTCATTGTCTTGGCTTGGCTGAGATACCGTAGTAAAGTCTATCTGAACATTATGATTTTCCTTCAATGTACTACCTAGTTCTTGGAGAGAGATCTTTTCGTTCCCTTCAACCGGTTGAAGTTTGGTTGCCAAAGGACGTACTTCTTGAAGCCAACTATATCCTCCTAGGTATATTCCACTCTGTTTC
>JAGWGO010000025.1 GCA_028867395.1 Nitrososphaerota archaeon
TGAGGGGTTTGGTATTGTAATCTCGGCAAGGTCCTGCTTTTCATAGTAATCTACATTGGCCTTCATCTCTTCTGCAATCTTTCGCAGGCCCTCCACCCGTGCTTCCTTTTTGATAGAGGCAAACTTGGCAACTGACTTGGGACTGAGGCCAAACTTTGAGAGGCAAAACTCTAGGCCCTCTTTGATGGTGTCCCTTGTGGTATCCCAGTGCAGTCCCACTCCAACCACAAGTGTCTTTGGTCTGTACACCACTGCGCACTCTAGCAACTTTTTGTCATGTATTGCCCTGTCTGTAATTATCAAGAATCCCTTGCAGTCTGATCTTGCCATCTCTTCGATGGAAGAATAAATGTGAACGTTTTTTGGAAGCTCTCTTTTTGGAAGCCACCAGTCCTTCTCACCTGCATCTTGAAAGACTCCAATCTTTTCCTCGTTTACCATAAATGCGCTCACCTTAGTTACTGTAGAATCATCATCTATCTGCCACCCAAACTCCCTTCCTACCAAGTCTACTGCGATGGTCTTGTTAACATCGGCAGCAGTAGTGATAACTGGTGTTGCTCCAATGAGTCCTGCAATGTCTTCTGACAACTTGTTTGCACCGCCAAGATGGCCTGAAAGGGTGCTGATTACAAACTTGCCCGTATCGTCTATAACCACAACAGCAGGGTCTGTCTTTTTGTCCTTCATGTGCGGTGCAACAAGTCGTATCACGGCACCCAGGGAAAATATGCAGACCAAGGCCTCAAAACTTTTGAAGAGCTCGCCCACCTTGGAAGTAGTCGAGTCCTCAAACCAGTTTACCTTGGAATCGTTAGTTGAAAATTTAGAAGGGGCAAAGACCTGCCAGGCTGGAAATCTGGCCTTTAGTTTTTTTGCGATCTCTATTCCGTTTTTTGTTATCGCAAGTATTGCTACCGAGTCCACAAATGTACTTTTTTCAAAGTGAACATATCTGTTACTGTTGGATAAACTGTCCTATGGTATTTCCATCAAAGTCAAACATGATTACCTCGATCTCAAACTTTTCCTCAGAGTGCTCTCTTAGCTGGGAATAGACCTCTGCGCAGACCATATCAAAGAAGGCTTGCCCCAGGTTCTTTGCTTGAACAATTTCATAGACATGCCTTGCAGTGTTTGCCTTTTTTATCTCTGCAATAGTATCTTGCGGCGCGTTGCACCTCTGTGCTATATCTGCAAGAAAATCCATGTCTACCTTTGAGCCCTTGACGTGGGTCTGCTTGACACCCATTCCCATCTTTGTTAGCTTGCCGATAAAGCCTGCAACATATGCCTTTTTGATGCCTTTTTTTGCACATTGCTGAACGGTATATCCTGAAAAGTCGCCCATCTGGACAAAGCAGTGGTCTGGCAGAGAAATTATCTTTCTTGCAAAATCTTCGCTTCTTCCACCAGTTGTGAGCACGACAGTATCGTTTCCCATCGCAATTGTCACGTCAATGCTTTGGCGAATCGATGCGGCAAACGATGCTGTAGAATATGGAACTACTATACCGCTTGTTCCAAGAATTGATATCCCGCCCAAGATTCCAAGCCTTGGGTTGTCAGTCTTTGGTGCAAGCTCTCTGCCCTTTGGAACTGAAACAAGTACCTTTATTCCATTTTTCTTGAGAAGTTCTTGTCCTATCTCTGATATATTTTCAGTAATCATTTTTTTTGGAGTGGGGTTTATTGCAGCCGAGCCCACCTCAAGTCCAAGGCCTGGCTTTGTCACCCTTCCCACCCCCTCACCGCCGTCTATCTCTATCTTGCCTACGTTATCTGTTAATGAAATTGTGGTATTGATCTCTGCGCCATGTGTCACATCGGGGTCGTCGCCACCATCTTTTATCACAGTACACGTTGCAGAATTTTTGTCAAACTCGCACTTTGTTATTGTAATCTTTATCTTGGATTTTTTTGGAAGGGTTACGTCAACAAAACTTTGTTTTTCTTGGTTTAGTATGGCAAGCACTCCTGCCTTTGCACCTGCAGTAGCAGACGTGCCTGTGGTATAGCCAGTCCTCATCTTCCCCTTTGGCTTGTCATCAGACTCCATGTGTGAGATTTTGTGTTGTTGTGTATTAATCTCATGTGGTCATTTGAGAATGCTGGCAAGTATTATCCACAGTGCAATCAGTCCAAGGCCGCCGTAAAGTATCAGGTGTGTGCTCTTAAACGAGGCCTCCTTTTCTCTAAAGTGACTATAGTTTTCCTGCGTGCTTGCACCAAATGGATTCTTGAATCCTGCAAAGTTTGGCCCAAAATTAAAATCGTCATTCATCTTACTGCCTTCGTACTTTTTCCAAAACTGCGTGTACTTGTCTGCAACATCACCATCGGAGACCTTGGTCATTGCCTTTTCTTCTCGGCGCAAAAGTTGGTATGCCTCGGTTATCTGCTTGAACCTCTCTCCGTCCTTGTGGCTATCGTTCTTGTCGGGGTGGTACTTGAGCGAGAGCTGCCTGTATGCACTCTTTATCTCCTTTTGAGAGGCTCCCTTTTGCACACCTAGTATATGATAGCAGTCAGACAGGTTCAAGCAGCTAGATATTATACAAACATCAAAATTAATTTGTCGGAAGATATGTGGCTTTCCTGTGAACAGGAACAAGGTTGTAGTCTCAGGCGCAAATGGATTTGTGGGCAGAAACGTCTCAAGTTTTCTTGCCGCAAACGGCTTTGAGATAATATCGCTTGTGCGGAAAAAAGGAGCAAGCGTTGGAAGCACCATAATAACCTCTGACCTGACAGAAAAAGATCTTGCAGGCAAGATTAAGGGGTCTGCTGCCTTTATGCACTTTGTTGGAACTGGGAGGCAGACAACAGAGTCTGATTATGAAACAGTAAACGTCAACCTCACTAAAAATGCCATCCTTCTTTGCAAAAGATCAAAGATACAAAAGATAATTTACTTGAGCGGCCTTGGTGTCGACAAAAAATCTACACTTGGATACTTTGTATCAAAATTCAAGGCAGAGCAGGAAGTCACCAAGTCAGGGCTTGACTATACAATATTTCGTCCGTCATATATAGTGGGAAGGGGAGATCCTCTCTCAAACATTTTATCAAGTCAGGTATCCAGAGGTTCAGTCATAATTCCAGGCTCTGGGAGGTACAGGCTGCAGCCAATCTATGTCTATGACGCAGCGCAGGTAATAATGAGGGCAATTCACGGAAAGCAGTTTTCTAAAAAGATAATCGACCTTGTGGGGCCGCAAACTGTAACTTACAATAAGTTTGTGTGTGACCTTGTTGGAAACACCAAGACAAGACATGTTGACTTTGAAAAGATGTACCATGACTCACTAAGATCACCTGACTCACCGTTTGGCGTCGATGATCTTGGAATCTTGGTAGGTGATTATACTGGAGACCACAAAAGACTTGAAAGAATTTCTAAAGTATCGTTTACAAGATATACTGAGATGCTAGAGGCCTGCCGCCTTTCGTAGAATCTCTGCCTTGTCGGTGTTTTCCCATGTAAACTCGGGCTCTGCTCTTCCAAAGTGTCCATATGCTGCAGTCTTTCGATATATTGGGCGTTTGAGTTTTAGCTGAGAAATTATTGCAGCAGGTCTCATGTCAAAGTTCTTTCTGACTAGATTTTCTATCTGCTCTTCTGGAATCTTGCTTGTGCCAAACGTGCTGACCATAAGAGAGACTGGTTCTGCAACACCGATTGCATATGCTACCTGTACCTCACATCTTTCTGCAAGTCCTGCAGCTACGATATTTTTTGCAATGTATCTGCACATGTAGCAGGCAGACCTGTCAACCTTTGATGGATCTTTTCCTGAGAATGCTCCGCCTCCATGTCTTCCCATACCGCCATATGTATCCACAATTATCTTTCGTCCCGTAAGTCCCGCATCGCCTGGTGGGCCACCAATAACAAATCGACCTGTCGGGTTTACATGAATCTTTATCTTGTCGTTCCATAAACTGCCGCAGACTGGCTTGATGACCTTCTCGATAATCTCTTTTTGAATCTGGCCGTTTGTAACATCTGGAGAGTGCTGTGTTGATACAACTATGGCCTCAATTCTTTTTGGTTTTCCATCCTCGTACTCTACTGTAACCTGGGACTTGCCGTCAGGTCTTGCCCAGGGAAGTTCCTTTTTCTTTCTTGCATCTGCAAGTCTTTGGGTAAGCTTGTGAGCCAAAAGTATCGGCATGGGCATAAACTCTGGGGTCTCGTTTGTGGCATATCCAAACATCAGCCCTTGGTCTCCTGCCCCCTGCTCCTTGTTATCATTTGCAGAGACTCCCTGTGATATGTCGGGGCTCTGGGCATGGAGTGATACTAGTACACTGCACGAGTCTGCATCAAAACCATAATGAGGATCGTCATAACCAATCTCCTTGATTGTTCTTCTAACTACATCTTGGACATCAAACCTTGCCTTTGATGTGACCTCGCCTGCCACAACTACAATTCCCGTTGTTGTCATGGTCTCTACTGCAACTCTAGAGTCGGGGTCTTGTTTTAGAAACTCGTCCAAGATTGCGTCAGATATCTGGTCGCAGACCTTGTCAGGATGGCCTTCTGTTACTGATTCTGAGGTAAAAAGATAATTTCTACCCATGTCGTTCATTATCTGCGTCATTACAGCTCATTTTCAAGTTTGATAAAAAGTACGTTATTTCCTCTTACTATAACTCTGCCATAATTTGCAACGGTCTTGCCATTGCTAACCTCCTCAGCGTCTGTCATGATTAGATTCATGTAGGAATCAACATTGTTCATCTTTCCTTTGTATTCAATGTCGTTCTTTAGCCTGACTATGACCTTTTTGTTGACGCCTTTCTGAAGTGTTGTGAGAGGTCGCTTAGGAGTCACTTGTGACAATCATTAATTCACTTGTCACAAGTGCTTGAAACCGTAAATAAAAGGGTTCTGTTATCCCCTCGATCGAAGGAACGTCCTGAAAAAAAGTTTGCGAAACTTGCACATCACTCATAAGCCTACGGACTAGCGTTTTAGTGATTGTGAAATTACCTACCATTAATTAGATTTAGTACAAATCTAATGTTCATGTTAACAATCAAATCGATCAAACAAAAACACACTCAAAATCAAGAGCTTTGTTTGTTAATGGAAACATTTCGTCAAATGGTAAACGAATGCATAAGGATAGGTTTTGTTAATAAGGTCTCTACATTAAGAAGATTTTCGTCCTTGTATTACTATGAGCTTGATAAATATCCAATTCAATCCAAATACAAACTGACCGCTATGTCACAAGCTTGTGGGAGATTATCACAGATGAAAAAAGAAATCAAAAAAGGGAAGACTCCAAAAACGCCGTATGTAAAAAAAATCATATCTGGTATCATGCTATGGCTTTAAGATAAACGGAATGTTGCTCTCTTTTCCAATAGATAACTACAAAAAATGTGTAATTCCTCTTAATTCTCACACTCAAGAACTCTTACAAAATAAGTCTTTTAAAGTCAAATCATTTGTAATCACTCCAGATTCAATCAGTCTTGGCATACAGAGAGAGACCGAGGAATTTGATTGTGTTAATGCAGTTGGAATAGATAGAAATCTCAGAAACTTGACTGCGGGAAATTATGAAACAGTTACGGTCTACAACATGTCTGATATTCCAAAAATCACGCATCGAACCAAAAAAATAGCATCTTCTTTTAAGAGAAATGATCATAGGATAAGACAAAAGATCTATTCAAAATTAGGCAACAGAAAAACACGAAGAGTCAAGCAATTTCTCAATCGCATCTCAAAAGATATAGTACAAAAGGCAAAAGAATCAAAATCTATGATTGTATTGGAAGATATCAAGGGGATTCGTAAGCTGTATAGAAAAGGCAACTACCAAGGAAAGAGATACCGCGGTATGATGAACTCATGGCCTTTCTATGAATTACAAAGACAGATACAATACAAATCAGAACGGGAAGGAGTCCCAGTTAGATATGTCTAGCCAATTCGCACCAGCATACTGTGTCCAATATGCGGGAATCGAACCCAAGAGGACCGGTACCAACATCGTCATTTATGGTGCAGTAGTTGTAAGAGATCAATGGATAGAGATGTAGTAGCTGCAATGAATATCTCTTACAAGGGGTTGCAAAGGTTCTGCAATCCTAGTGGGCTTTCAAATGAAGCTATGAAGAGGAACCTGGGTAACGCAATGCCGGTAATCCTCAGAGTAGATGGGAGCAAGTTGTCTCGTAGATTGAAGGGATAGCAGAACCAAAGCCTTCCCGATCGTTCTTAAACCATTTAATCTCAGGTATTATCTTGATAAATGATTTGATCTCAACTGGTCTTGCAAGACTTGACAAGCTTCTGGGTGGGGGAATAGCTGGTGGTACCATCACTGATGTGTTTGGTCCTAGTGGAAGCGGAAAGACTCAGCTTGCGATGCAAATATGCGCAAATGCAATCCATGAAAAAATAATTTACCAGGACACAAGCGGAACCTTTAGCCCCAAACGAATGATTGAGATGCTGCGTGCAAAAAACTTGGACCCAAAACTTTTGGACAACATGATGATTGCAAGGGTTACACACGTTGCAGAACAGATTGAAGCGTTAGAGAAGATTTCAGAGGTTCGCCCTTTCCTCGTTGTGATAGACAACATAACTGACCTCTTCTCTTTTGAGTATGGCAAGGAATCAAACTCGCTTGAAAAGCACGTAAAATTCATGCAATACATGCACAGGCTATCCTATCTGTGTATCCAGAACAAGATTCCTGCGGTAGTAACAAATGTGGTACGAGGCTCTGCAGAGCAGGACAGGGAGAACCTAGACAAGTCAATCAGCATCTATACGCACAGAAAGATAAGACTGTCAAAGGAGGGAGCCAAGTTTCTAGCAGAGGCCCTACCATCATTTGGCGAAAAAAAAGAGATCTTCTATACAATAACACAAGAGGGTCTAGTCGAGGTATCTTAAGATATTTATCTCCGTGGTTGTTACGTGACTCATATGGCAGGAATTTTTGATCAGATACCGATTATCACAGTTATCCTATTTGGCGCTGGCATAGTTGGTGCGATGGTATACGAGCGATCTAGAACAAGAGAACCCAAGGAATCCGAGTCATCTCCCTCAACTAGTTAATCTAGAGAACAAGTTTTCCAATCTTGGTTTTGAACACCTAACTGAGATCCAGAAAAAAGCCGTTCCGGTAATCTATCAAAAGATTGACTCGCTAGTCATTGCCCCCACCGGGTCTGGCAAGACAGAGACTGCAGTAGTGCCAATATTTGACAGGGTATCAAGATCAAAAAAACTCGGCAAGATAAAGGTGCTCTATGTCACTCCACTTCGCGCGCTAAACCGGGATGTCTTTCGAAGAATTATAAAATATGCAGAAAACGATGGCCTCGCAATTCAGATAAGACACGGAGATACCTCGCAGGCTATAAGGAAAAAGATTGCAGCACAGCCGCCTGACATCTTGATAACAACTCCAGAGACTCTGATTATATTATTGACACAGCAAGGGATGCTTGGTGCACTAGACGAGCTAGAGTGGATTGTAATTGATGAGGTGCACGAGTTGCTTGGAAACGAGCGTGGTGCCCAGCTCTCCTTGTCACTTGAGCGACTCCAGGCAAACACAAAATTTCAGGTGACACGAGTTGGGCTTTCTGCAACAGTTGGAAACACATCAGAGGCTGCCAAGTTTGTTGTGGGAACAAAACGCAAGTGCAGGATAATCGAGGACCATTCCATTAGAAAGTATGACGTCGAGGTCAAGTATATAGATGGAACCATAACCGATGTCGTAGATTATACCATAGATTATGTGTCAAAGTACCATCCAGACTCGCCTGTTCTATTGTTTACAAACACTCGCGGCGAGTCAGAATATCTTGCATCATTGCTAAAGGAAAGGTCTAGCCTCTCAATTGAGATGCACCATGGATCGCTCTCACAGCAGGTCCGCGAAGAGACTGAAGAACTTTTGCGGTCGGGAAGGCCTGGCATTGTAGTGTGTACATCATCGCTTGAGCTGGGACTTGACATAGGCTCTGTGGAACTTGTGATACACTATGGGTCTCCAAGACAGGTGTCAAAACTTGTGCAAAGAATTGGCAGAAGCAAGCACTCAAGGGGCTCCTCTGCAAAGGGACTGATAGTTACAAACAATGCAGACGACGAGTTTGAGGCACGTGCAATACTTGAGCGCGTAAAAGAAAAGTCAATCGAGGACCAGATTGTGCACGAGGGCGCGCTAGATGTACTTGCACACCATCTAGTCGGCATGACTATGCAGTTTGGTGCAGTGTCAGTAGAGTTTGCGTTAAAGATGATAAACCAGGCATATCCGTTTCGAGAGACAACACTTGAGGACCTTGTGGGAGTTCTTGAGATACTTCACAATGGGTCAATCGTATTTTTTGACAAGGAAGAGATGGTATTCAAGAAAAGAGGCCGCTCGTTTAGGTACTATTTTGAAAACTTGTCCACAATTCCTGACATCCTAAAGTTTAAGGTAATAGATACGGTATCAAAAAAGTTCATCGGAAGCCTAGACCAGAGGTTTGTCGGAGACTATGGGGATCCGGGAAATGTCTTTGTTCTGCGGGGAAGCCAGTGGCGCATTCTAAATGTGGATGACAGCTCACTTAAGATAAATGTCGAGCCTGTCCAGTCTGCTGGAATAAATGTTCCATACTGGGAGGGGGAGAACATTCCTGTGGACTATACGACTGCAAGAAAGGTTGGGCAGTTTAGGACAAAGACAAAACAGGAAAAACTCTCAAACAAGATAATTGAAAACTTGGCAATAAACGCAGTACCTGACGAAAAGTCAATTGTTGTCGAGTCGCAACGGGTGCGAAATACAATTGTGATGCATGCGTGCTTTGGCACGAGAATCAACGCAACACTCTCGACACTTCTTTCTGCAATGCTTTCTGCAAAGAGTGGATATCTTGTGGATTCAAGGTCTGATGCGTACCGAATCATGATATCATCAAACGGGAGGGTGGGAGAGGACTCGGTGCTCTCTGTGCTAAAGGACCAGTATGATTTAGAGTCAATTGT
This sequence comes from Nitrososphaerota archaeon, assembly GCA_028867395.1. Lineage (GTDB taxonomy): Archaea > Thermoproteota > Nitrososphaeria > Nitrososphaerales > Nitrosopumilaceae > Nitrosotalea. Next base: position 9,035 of record JAGWGO010000025.1, read on the forward strand.
AAGGGCATCGCTTTCTGGGACCCACAACGTAAACTGGAGGACCTGGTGTGTTGCAAAAAAATTTGGCATAGTGGGAAGAGAGGCGGTATATGACAGAAAGTCCGCGAGATTTCTATATGACAGGTACTCTGGCACGCCGCTTGCAAAGGAAGCCCTTAGGGAACTATTTCATGACAAGTATGACCTTGAGGGCGCAGCCAAGATCCTAGAAAAAATAGCAAACGATACCGTATCGGTGAGATGGTTTGAGGTCGACGGGTTTTCAAGGCTTGCAGAGCCAATACTTGACCATACCACAAAATACTATTCGTCTCCCGCAAACCTAGACAGGGGGGTGCTTGACCTTGTAAAAGCGCGCCTTGGCAAGACAAAGCACAGGCTTGTGTGCATGCGCTGCGGCAAGTGGGAAAAAGTTGTAGAGACAAATGAAATACACGGCACACTTGTATGCCCGCACTGCAAGTCGTGCCAGATATCTGCCACGTTCTACTCTGACTATGACCTCTCAAAGTTAGTCCAGAAAAAAATTGCGGGAAAAAAGATTACTGCCGACGAGTCCCACAAGTTCAACAGGGCCTGGAAGGTCTCATCGCTCTTGGAAAACTTTGGCAAGACTGCGCTAGTTGTATTATCAGGACACGGGGTTGGCGCAGACACTGGCGCAAGAATTTTGAGAAACATGGTGGGAGAAGAAGAGATGTATCGACAGATATACGAGGCAGAAAGACTGTATGTCACCACCCGCGGCTTTTGGGACTAGTTTTATCTAGAGAATCGTGATAATGGTATATCATGGCACGATACGTCAAAAAAGATGCAACCGGTCCCATGGAGATCAAGGTAGGCGGAGAGTCAAAATGGATATGCATGTGTGGGCTGTCAAGCAACCAGCCATACTGCGATGGGTCGCACAAAAAGACTGCCGGAGAGGAGCCTGGAAAGATCTACTTTTACAAAAAAGATGGCACAAGGACAGAGGTCTCAAGTCTCTAGGCTTTCCTTCAAAATCATTTTTTGTATACTAGTTCCAAAATTGTCCTTGAGCCAACTCGAATCACTGACTTGGCCAAGCTCTCATTTTTTAACGATTATCTCACAACATTAATTAGCAAACTCTAGTCTGACCAAAACGTCAGATGAAAAATTCCAGAGATTTTGTAGGTGCGTATATCCATTGAAAAAATCGCTTTTGGTACTTGTTGTACTAATCATCGTAATTGCTGCATACTATCCAAAAATGTCATTTGAGCAGGTGGAGGCAAATTACTCAGTTAGTGCTAATGAAACAAAATTTTCAGTTCCATATGTTATCAATCATGGAAAGATTGTCTCGATGAACATAGATGACCAATTAAAGGCAATGACTATATCAATTCAAACAACAAGCAAGGGCAACATGTCAATAGACCTACCAAGAGCCTTGATTGACTCCACACAGAATGGTACCGACTCGCACTTTGCTATCTTGGTAAACGGCCATGGCGTAAATTACAAGGAACTTGTAACCCAAGACCATAGGGCTTTGTTAATCCCTGTACCAAATGGAACAAGTAGCATCGAGATTAAAGGCACTCAAGTAATACCGGAGTTTGGCGCTATAGCATCATTCATTCTGGTCATTTCAGTCTTACTAACAGTCGTGATTTACCGATACAGGCTTGGTCTGAACTTACAATCAAAACATTTGAAACCAATCTAAAACGTCATTTTGTGTATATCAAATCCAAAATTTTATCTTAGAAAAATTCAAGTTTTTAATTACAGATACTTGAACCAAGGCAGGTCTCTGTATTTTTTAGAACGTGTCAGCTTATTTACAATTCAGACTGGTATAGAGATATAGAGTCAATGGAAAACTCACAAATAATAGCACTCGTTGCTATTGCGATATCACTAGTTGGATTATGCCTTGCATGTCCTTATTTGAACTTTCCCAAGTTCAACGCTTTTGAAAATTAGGATAAAAACATCTTTTAAAATGTATTGTTCACACGGCTACCTAGAAACCATCAGATTTTATCAAATTGTAGATCGCATTTAACAGCCAGATCCATTTTGTAGGATGCCGTTTGGCACCCCATGAAAAACAAGTACCAGCGCATGATTGCATTCATGCGCCAGATTCTAAGGAAGCTGCGGGT
>JAGWGO010000026.1 GCA_028867395.1 Nitrososphaerota archaeon
TGCAGGCGATGCAAAGGCGGAATCAATGTGGCAGACAATCAGAACAGACGAGGAAAGACATGCCGGCATGTTACGTGATCTGCTGATCGCCGAAGCAAAGAACAACAAACTCTAATCACTTCCTATTTTTTTTAGGCCTACAGATCGAAAGAATTAATAGAGTATTTTCATAGGTAAATAGTCATTCTAATGTGGACAGACGATGCCCTCACATCCTCCACCAAACTCAGAATCGGCCACAATTTGTCTCTTATTTGAGACCTTGTCTTGGATTTCTATGGTTAAAACTTGGTCAGGCTTACTGTTGTATCTGTACACGGTGACACCTTTTGAATTTAGTCTATAGGCAAGAAGGTATGCTCCTCTTACATCTTCCGGCGTAGCAGTTTGTGGAAGATTAACGGTCTTGCTCACTGCATTATCAGTGTACTTTTGAAACGCAGATTGCATTTTAATATGAAATTCAGGTTGAATGTCGAGTGCTGTAACAAATATCTTTTTGATATTTTTTGGAACTTTGTTAATATTTTGCACTGACCCATTCCCCAATATCTCATGCAGAAGGTCAGAAGAATAGAAGCCCATTTTCCTTGCAATTTTTTCAAAATAATGGTTAGTTTCTTGCAGTCTTGTTCCTTCCATTACGTTTCTTACATATGAGACGGCAAAAAGCGGTTCAATTCCTGAGGAACATCCAGATATGATGGAGATCGTACCTGTGGGAGCCACGGTTGTAACCGTTGCGTTTCGCAGATTCCTGTACTTTTTTCTCCAAACGCTTTGGTCAAAGTTGGGAAAATTACCACGTTCTTTTCCTAGTCTCTGAGAGGTCTTGCGGCCTTCAAGTTGGATAAATCTCATTATTTTTTCTCCCATCGCAAGTGCTTTCCTTGAATTGTATGGGATGTTCATCTGTATCAGAGCATCAGCAAAACCCATGACACCAATTCCAATCTTCCTATTTGCTAGTGTGATTCTCTCTATCTGTGGTGCAGGATACTTGTTTGCATCAATGACATCGTCTAGGAATCTAACCCCTAGTTGCACTAATCGTGCAAGTTTTTTCCAATTTATCTTGTTGTTTTTTACCACTTTGGACAAGTTGATTGAACCCAAGTTGCATGATTCCCAAGAAAGAAGCGGTTGTTCTCCACAAGGATTGGTTGCCTCTATTTCTCCAAGACCAGGAGTGGGATTTGATCTGTTTATCTTGTCAATGAAAATAATTCCTGGGTCGCCCGTTTTCCATGCGTTTGTAATTATCAAATCAAAGACTTTTCTTGCGTTTAGTCTTCCGACAACCTGTTTGTTTCTTGGATTAACAAGAGAATACTCGCTATTTCTTTTTACTGCTTTCATGAAAGCGTCTGTTACAGCAACTGAAATGTTAAAGTTTGATAGAAATCCTTCCTTTGACTTGCATACAATGAATTCCATTATGTCAGGATGGTCTACACGGAGAATCCCCATGTTTGCACCGCGTCTTTTTCCTCCCTGTTTTATTACCTCTGTTGTCTTGTCAAAGATTGTCATGAACCTGACAGGGCCAGAAGCTATGCCTCCGGTAGACTTTACAGAATCCCCCTGCGGACGAAGGTGACTGAAATTAAAACCTGTTCCTCCTCCACTTTGGTGAATTATGGCAGTCCACTTGACTGCCTCAAAGATTTCAGGCAGCGAGTCCCCGACTGGGATAACAAAACATGCTGAAAGTTGTCCGACCTTTGTGCCAGCATTCATCAATGTCGGGGTATTTGGCAAAAATTCCAATCTCGACATTGCTTTGTAAAATTCATCTTCTATCTTTTTGACATCTCCTTTTTGGCCATATTTTGTTTCTACAGAGGCAACAGCACGAGCGACTCTTCTAAATAATTGTGAGGGAGTTTCGAGAACTTCACCTTTTTCGTTTTGTAGCAAGTAACGTCGCTGTAAAACCTTGATTGCATTTATGCCTAGGCCCAAATCATTTTTTATGCCAAAAATTCTCTTTTGAGCCATAGCAGGTATTAAGATCCTAATATCCTAGATAAGTATCAGGTAGTTCTTGCTCATCTACCCACTTATGTCTGGTATTACAATCTTTGCAGATCAAAATTGCACGCCAGCTCTGCGTGGTATCTTCAGCCACAGGTGAAACATCTGCCCACAAACCAACCTTGAGTAATGCCGGCTTGCCGCAGTAGTAGCACAATCCCCTGTCTGCCTCGTCGAGATGTACCTTTTTGTGCTCTTCTTTACTCATTTCTATCAAGAGGACATATTTTGCGTACCTAATAAATCTGGGAAGAGATTATCAAAGATGATAACGCAAATACTGTGTTTTTAAAAACTCGTTTGTATTAGGTTCTTTTCTGTTATACTATTGCATGTTTTGTTAAGATATTCTTTATTCCCAGAATTTTGACAAGAGACATGGATCTATTTCTAATGGTCACACTGCTTATTCCTGCTGCTGAAGCGATTTTCTTTTGAGTCAATTTTTCTGAATTTGCCATACATGCCAAGTAAAGAACTGTAGCCGCCAGTGCAACAGGATTCTTTCCTGATGCAAAGCCATTTTCTTTTGTTTTTTCTAAGAGTTCCAGGGCGTATCTGACAGTTTTTTCACTAACACCTGCAGATGATGAGATTCTATTTATGAACTGGGCAGAATTGTAAGATTCTACCGTTATGTCTAGGGCCTGAATCAATATCCTTACATGTTTTGCCAAAGCCCTGACACTGATATTTCCAGCATCGGCCAGATCTTGTACTGTTCTTGGCGTATTTGCTTCTCTGCAAGCAAGATAAAGTGATGCCAAAGCCATGGCATTAATATTTCTGCCACGTGTCATTTTCTTAATCAGTATCTTTCTGTAATAGTAAGCCGCTTTTTCTATTATAGTATCAGACAGTGATAGTTTTGATTTGGCAGAGTTAAGAACTGTGAAGGCTCTCCTCAAACTCCTTTCAGACGAGTCAGATTTGCTTCTTGCATCCCACATTCTGAGTCGATTAAAGGTACTTTTAATCTCGCTTGACAATGAATTGCCCCCAGCGTCCTTGTCCTTAGAATCAATAACAGTTGAAAGACCCATATCATCCCAGGCAAGCGATGATTTGGAACCTGTTCGTGTTTTTTCTAGATACTCCTCAGTAGAGAACGTATGTACCTCAGGTCCCATTACTTCTGCCTTCTCGACTAGTACTGATCCACATTGGGAACATACAATCTCGCCCGAATTATTGTCAGAGACAATCGAGTTTTTTGAACAATTTTCATTTATGCACCTAGTGGTGCCGTTATAACCTTGAATCAGTGAGTAATAATATGCAGCGATTCTTATAAGAAGAGGTTTACTGGCTTGTTTTTGCCATGCCAAAATAGATTATTTCCACTTTGGAACTGTGTCACGCATGTTAAAAAATGAGATATGGGCAATTTTTGATTATTGACCCATGGTGGCTTTTCTATGTGCTTCCACTATGAGTTTGAGAGGTAGCAGACATAGTACTTTTAAAGTAGGACCTTACATTTGGCTTGAACAAGTATAACAAGATGCTTCCGTTGATTACCAGATTTGCAACCTCAACTATGTTGAACAAGGTGGCTGCAACAAAGATTCCTATCCCAATGCTCGTGAAAGCAATCATGCTAGTTCTTGCCCATGCATCTCCTCGCAGCATTCCATATGCGACGAAGAATGAAGCAATCCCTATAACAAACATCACAACTCCTAGACCATAAACCATGGTAGAAGCAAGGTAGGATGGTGTTTGAATTTGAAGTCCTAGAAATTGTGATGTTTTTTGAGCAGGAACAGCAGCGAGGAGTGAGCCATTGATTAGCATGAGTATTGCTGCAACTACAGTGGTAGCAGCTAGGACTGTTATTCCAGAAGGCCTTTTTTCCATATGTCAGATAACGGTCTTTTACTTAATAGGAATATGGCAGAATATCATTGTTGAGAATAAGTGGGTTCTGATTTTTGGCTCTAGATCCTAGGGTTTACTTCACTATGAGAACTGGCACTTTAGATTCATGAAGCACACCATTTGCGATGCTTCCAAGATATTCAGCGTGAGGAGAACTTTCACCTCGAGAACCCATCACGATTATGTCGGATTTACTCGATTTGGCAAAGGCCACTATGGTTTTTACAACATCGCCTGACACTGCAATCTTTTCATTAAATGGTATTCCATGTCTTGCCGTGCTAGTTTCTGCCTGAGACATGATTTTTTGTGCGTTCTTTATCAGTCCTGTTCTGTATGTTTTTAGTATCTTAGCCACCTTTGGCGAGAAATTTGGCAGTATGTGAATGCCTGTTATTGTAGATCCGCTTTGTCTAGCAAGAGATATTGCTTCATTTAGTCCCCTTATGGAATTCACAGAACCATCTATGGGAACCAAGATCTTTTGAAACCTGTTTTGTAGCATTATCTCTTCTTACTAATTCTAGTATATTATAGATCGTCTAGATTATCAGAGTTGAAAAAGGGCAACAACCTTGCAAGATTCAGATCTCTGTGATCCTTTGGTCACCAGCTGTCTGAAAAACACTTCCTTACGGCATTGTGTTCTTTCGTGTTTGGCTATTACCCAATAATACTACGATGCCAATTAATAAAAAAATTATCATGATTATCAAATTTGATAATGTCTTGTTTAATAAAAAATTATAAAATCAATCTGTGTGAAGATGTTTACCTAGCCTGCAACTAGAGCAGATATACTTTCCATCCTTGTCCACTTTGAAAAGTTGGGATGTGCAATGACATTCTGTACATCGACATTTTACGGTCATGTTATCTCAAATCTATTAATTCCGCATCTTCCTCATATGTCTTGCATTGTTTCTGAACTTCAATTTGACGTATTTTCTTTAGTGTTTTATCTCTCATGGCAGATAATCAAGAACCCTTCGCATATTAGTAGAGTAATCAATTACTAGGCCTGAGAATATGACACATGGATGGTTATCACGGTTGAGATTCTATTTCCATAGTAAAATAGTGGATTTTGTTAAGTAATCACATGGTGTTGGACACTATCGGACTCAGAGTTGGAGACTATATGACTCTCAACCCCATATCGGCAGATAACGAAACCAAGCTGCACGATGCCATCGACATAATGGCAAAAAAGAACATTGGGAACCTGGTGGTAGAAAAGGGTGGTAAACCCTCAACCATCTTGACAGAGCGAGAAATTTTATCATATATTGTGAAAGAAGGTAAGGTGCCAGACATTCAGATAAAGGATGTCCCGACTAAGCGATTTGCAATAGTATCTCCAAAAGAACTTGTCGTTGACGTAGCAAAGACAATGCTAGAAAAGAAAAAGCGGTTACTTGTATTTGACGATAACAGACTGGCCGGCATCATAACAGTATCAGACATGTTACGAGGACTGCGTACAACTGGCGGGAATCCCACATTGGATGATGTGATCAGAAGAAAAGTACATGCATGTGTTTATCATGAATCCATATTCAAAGCAGCCAAAATCATGTATACGAAAAAAATCGGTAGCGTGCTAATATCAAAAGGCGACACACATGCAGGAATCTTTACTGAAAGAGATTTGCTTACAAGAGTACTTACAAAGGGAGCTGATCTGCTAGATCATCTTGAAAAGTATTCTACATCACCTCTTGTAACTGCACGATATAGCATAAAAGGTAACGATGCAGCAGAGATAATGTCGATAAATAAAATAAAGAGATTACCACTTACAGGCAATAAAGGAATAGTGGGAATAGTCACCGCTCGCGACATTGTAGATGCGTTTAGAAGACCATAATTCGAGTCGTTAGCACAGATGACAAATAGGGTATTCATTAGTTATGCCACTGGAGATGAAAATGGAGTAAAGGAACTCTATGACGCATTATCTAGATTACAAAATATTGAGGTATACATTCCAGAATGGATAAATATCGAGGGAAAGAGTCAAGCCCAAAAAGTTGTAGACGGTCTTAATAGCACCAATCTCGTAATTGTCCTGATTACCTTTAACAGTACCAATACCATGTGGTTAAATCAAGAGATGGGATATGCCCGTGCCAGAAACATACCAATAATTTCAGTTGTTGAAAAAGGCATTGGCGTAAAAGGATTTTTGGAAGAACAACAACATATCATATTTCAAAGGGACAATTTCAAGATCAACGTATACCAAGTTATCTCAAAAATGAGGAAAATTTTTTCCCAAGTTGAATCTCCTATAACCCATTTTCAGATTGTATGCCCTACCTGTGAAAAAAAACATTCTGAATTACTTCCACCTCAAGAGGATATAGACAATAAGATAGAACAGGGACAGAAATTAAATTATTCATGCAATTATTGTTCCACTACCCTTTACGTAGATCCCATGACATTTGATGCCCAGAGCACTAGTTAATCGACGGAGAGGTTTTCTTCAAAGTTTCCAAGTATCTTTGACGTTCTCCAGCCAATTCGATAATATCGGTCTTGCTTATTACTCCCAATAGTTTTTTGTCTTTAGCACACACAAAGATCTTTCCTACTCGTTTTTGCACCATTACCAAAAGTGCTTTTTCTAAATCAGTTTCTGGAGAAACGATTGCTAGATAACTTGGCGAGAACATGATGTTTTTTACTCTTGTAGAAGCCCTATGATTTTCTGGTACGTCTAGTATCGCCCTCAGTGTGATCATCCCTATTAGTTGACCTTCCCCATCTATAACAGGAAGTTCACTCTTCATACTGGTAGCAAAAAAGTTTTTTAGAACATAATCTAACGATGCATCTTCTTTTACTGATATAATTCCTGTATTCATGACATTTCCTGCAAAAAGGCCTTTGAGTGCATTTGTAAGCTCAAACTGTGACATGTAAGACTGGGCCCCAGCGTGCAAGAACCACCCTATCAGAACTATCCATATGCCTCCCACAAAGTCACCGCCCAATAGATAGACTAGGCCAAATCCCATGAATACATACGATATCATTATTCCAATGGTCGTTGCAATCTTTGTAGCTTCGTGATAATCTTTTTTCCATCTAACAAGAGCTGCTCTTAAGACCCTACCTCCATCTAGAGGAAAAGCTGGAATTAGATTGAATGCTCCAAGTGCAGCGTTTGCAATTGCACCGTAAAACAATATGCCTTTTGCTTCTAAATAAAGTGGCCCACCGGCATCAAAATGAACAAGCCATAATAATAAAGCAAGAACTGCAGCAATCCCAAAACTAGCAAGCGGGCCTGCTATTGACATCTTGAACTCTTGATGAAAGTCTTCTGGCTCTTTTGCAATATCTGAGACTCCGCCAAAAATAAAGAGTGTGATGCTTTTGACTGGGATACCATATCTTTTGGCAACCATAGAATGTGACAATTCATGCAATAATATTGAAAAAAATAAGAGTCCAGTTGCCACAGAGCTTATCAACCAATAGTCAATAGAGGTAAGACCTTTCACATAATCTGGCATGAAATATGTCGAAAGTGTCCAAACTATGAGAAAAAATGTGATAATCAGTGTAAAGTGTAATCGTATACTGATTCCTTTGACATGGCCTAATTGAAGAGACACGACATCATCCTCTGAGTTTTATTGGTACCAAGTCATAGCCATCTGGTATGCGTCTACCACATCCCTTGCAGTAACGATACCTACCAAAGATCCATTGTCAGTCAGACCCAACCTTTTGATGTTTTTTGCAGCCATGATTCTTGCAGCCTCATTTGCTAAGATTCCTCGCTTGGCAGTGATAAGTGGAAATGAGGAATATGATCCAACCTTACTTTCAACATCTATGCCTTTTGCAAAAGTTCTGACCAGATCCCGCTGAGTAAATATGCCAAACTCAGATTCTCTTTCCACCAATATGCTTCCTATGTTTTTTTCATCAAGGAGTTTTGCTGCATCCAATATTGTTGTGTCGTATGGACAGTGATAGATTTTTTCGCTGATGACTTTGTCCAAACTTGGAGTCTCTGACATTTCTCTGAACGCCTTGAGCATGTCAGACGCAGTGATGGTTCCGATAAGTTTGTCCCCATCGGCAAATACCAACACTCGCGATTTAGCAGATATCATTAACCTTGCAGCATCGATAACAGGCGTATCCGGAGTCACGGAAACATATGGTTCAATGAAGGCTTGTTTTACTCTTTCATCCATGCTTTTTCCTCCTGCCGCCACATGACGAAGAATTTCTCTTTCTGTGAATATGCCTAGAGGTTTTGTGCTTTTCTCGTCCATAACAATCAATGTTGCAAATCCCTTTTCTGCCATAAACTCAACGACAGTATTGAAAGTGACGTCTGGCTTTACTGAGATTGGATACTCGGACATGTAGTTTCCTACAAGAAGATCATTTATTTTTAATCCCATGAACGTAATTTGATTCCCAAGTATTTGACTTGAGTAACTCGATATCAAAGATGATATTCAGCAACTTCTTTTAATAAAATAAAATCAGAAATGTCGTAATGACAAATGAGAAGTTTACAAACATTGTTGTCGCAATAGACGGTTCCGACCTTTCGAAGAAAGCAGCAGATTATGCAGTATCTTTGGCTAAAGAAAAAAATGCCAAGATATCTGCTGTGGCAGTAGTAAAGTTTCATCAAACAGATGCCTTTCGAGGATCTACTGCAACTCTTGAGAAGTTTATACGAAAACAAGCTGAAATTGCACAAAAATGGCTCGATTCGGTGAGAACTGAGGCTGACGAAAACAACGTAAGATTTGAATCCAAAGTAATCAAAACAAGAACAAACGTTCCTGAAGAGATAATCAAGTATGCCAAAGATAAAAGGTCAGACTTGATAGTTATGGGAACCAGAGGAAGGACTGGATTTAAAAAAGTGCTACTTGGCAGTGTTGCTTCTGCAGTGGTTACACATGCAGGATGTCCTGTCATGGTCATCAGATAGTTCTTCTTTATGAAAAATTTGATCATACTTTGATCTATTTTTTTTATGATAAATCTCTATTTATGAAAATTAAGATGGTATTTCAGTGATCCCCAAACTTTCGAATCTAGACAGAGCTGCAAAAACAATAGTGCTTGGCTCTTGGTTTGGATGGGCGCTTGATGGCTATGACCTAGTTCTAATGCTCTTTGTCATATCATCTGTTAGCCAGTTGTTTTTTCCTACAGCTGATCCAAGATTAAGCCTGCTTGCAACCTTTGCCACCTATGCCGCCACTCTTGTGGTAAGACCACTTGGCGGAGCGCTGTTTGGTATTTTTGGGGACAAGGTAGGCAGAAAGAGAGCTATGGTAATTACCATTATAGGATTCTCTGTCGCCACATTTGCAACAGGTCTGCTTCCCACGTGGCAGGCGATTGGAATTATATCGCCTTTGCTTTTGATTACATTAAGAATTTCGCAAGGACTATTTGCAGGAGGAGAGTGGGGCAGTGGTGCCGTAATATCAATAGAATCCGTCTCCAAGTCTTCTAGGGGTTTTGTCTCTGGATTTATTCAGAGTGGATTTCCGTTTGGATTTCTTATTGCGTCGCTGACCTACTGGGTTGTGTCTACTCTTTATCAAGACAAATCATTTCTTGAGATGGGATGGCGCATAATGTTTTTCACAGGACTTGTACCGAGTTTGTTAGCACTGGTTCTTCGCCTTAAAATGAATGAGTCTGTACTCTGGAAAGAAAAATTAGAGAACCAAGCGTTAGAAAAAGCACCGTTAAAAAAAGTAGTATCTGGTTTGAACAGGAAGCGTTTCTTTCTTGCACTCATTATCACAACTGGACTAATGTATTCATATTATGCATCTATTGGGTTTATGCCAACATTACTTGCACAATATATTCAGCTTAAGGGATCAGATACCGCCGCTATCATGGCTGCTGCTACCTTTTCGTCAATGATAGGATATATTCTCGCAGGCTGGCTCAGCCAAAAGATAGGGAGAATACGCTCAATTGGAATCTTTGCAGCTCTTACGGTGATACTTGCAATTCCCTTACTTGTAGGACTTTATCACGCCTCAGATATCATCGAGAGAACATTTTTTGTCTCAGCGCTAATAATGGTTGCAACAAGTGGCTTTGGACCAATTCCCGCATTTTTATCAGAAAGGTTTCCAACTGAGATTAGAAATACTTCAGCTGGTTTTGTCTTCAATGCAGGGTTAATCATTGGTGCTTGGGCTCCCTTGGTTGCAGTTGAGATTGGTGCTGGATTAGGCTATCTGCAGCCAATCCTCTTTGGTGTAAATCTAATGGTTGGATGTGTACTAGTACTAATAGGCCTAAAACTCAACCCAGAGACTCGTGGTGTAGACCTACGATTTGCAGATCAAAATGCCACCCCATGACAAATCTGGTTAAGGAGTATGTTGAAATTTTATCGTCTAAATTCAGAATTTCTGAATTATTTTGTGAGATAAAACGCACATGAGAAAGGACCCACATAATTATGGAAAACATCAACGTGATAGATTCCCGGCTGGGAATTTGGTCCTAGATTATATACAATTTGAAATTTTCCAAGATACGTGCCATATGTAACCAGATGGGTTACTTTGCCACTTGGTGACACTGCTCAGAGATATGGGCTGACCCAAATGGTAATTATTGACATTGCCAAAAATTATAACACTTGTAACGTTACCTTCCACTATAGAATATTCTTTTTTATCAGTTGAAACCGTTCCAAAAGAGTTTGATACGTTGTTAAGATTAGATGGAATCACAAAGAAGAATGTTTGTGAGGATCCGCCTTTGAATCCTTTTTTTGTGGCTGTGGCATACCAGATATACTGACCAGGATCCAAGGTATTTTGATTTTGCAGTACGAGATTTGCATACCCTGAGGAATTGGTCATTGTTAAACCTGCATTGTGCATAGCAGCATCTGTAGAACCTCCCTCCATCCAGAATTGTACTCTAGCTCCTTCCACAGGAACACCTCCCCTAGTCACTTTAACTTCCAAATTAGCAGGAAAGTTTACCAAGACATCTCCATTACGAGGAGAAATCAGAGAGGCTTGTAAAGTAAGAATACCTGTCGATTGGTTTTGATCATTTGCCGATGAAATTGATATTGTTGATTCAGATAAATGGGCAAACGCCGGATGGCAGAGAAAGAGACACACTGCGAAAACTACAATCACAGGTAACAAAAATCTTTGAGAATATGACTTGGTGTTATGTTTCATAAATCGTA